>JAHFPH010000004.1 GCA_023266845.1 Rhodospirillaceae bacterium | reverse complement strand
GCTCGCGCTGTTCGTGATCTATCCGCTCTGCGCGCTGCTGATCCGGGCGTTCTTTTCCGACGGCGGATTCAGCTTGGAGCCGGTCTGGGCCGTGCTGGCGCAACCCAATCACCGCCGCGCCTTCGCCAACAGCCTGTTGCTCGGCGCGCTGGTCGGCGTCGCCGGCACGGCGCTAGGGTTTCTGTTCGCCTTCACTGTGGCGCGGGCGGGCCTCAAGCCGTGGCTGATGCGTCTGATCGACGCGGCCACGCTGCTGCCGCTGATCTCGCCGCCTTTCACCACGTCGATCGCTTTCATCTTCTCGTTCGGTCCGCGCGGGTTGATCACGCACGAACTGCTGGGCATGCGCACGGCGAACGTCTACGGCCTGTGGAGCACGTTGGCCGCTGAAACGCTGACCTATTTCCCGATCGCGTATCTGGCGCTGCGCCCCGTACTGGCGGCGATCGGCGGCAACCTTGAGGAAATGGCGTTCAGCCTGGGCAGTTCGCGCTGGCGCGTGTTCCGCACCGTCACGCTGCCGCTTTGCGTGCCGGGCCTGGCCAATGCGTTCCTCCTGCTGTTCGCGGCCTCGTTGGCCGATTTCGCCACGCCCTTGATCCTGGCCGGCAACGCCTATCCGGTGCTGCCGACCGAGGCGTATCTGCAGATCACCGGCCTGTTCGACCTGCGCGGCGGGGCGGTGCTGTCGCTGGTGCTGCTGGTGCCGGCGGTGATCGTGTTCTTCGCGCAGCGCTATTGGGTGTCGCGCGGGCACTATGTCACCGTCACCGGCAAGGCGGGGCCGCGTTCCGACAGCGAGGGCCTGGCGACACGCGCGCGCTGGGCGCTGGTCGTTGCTTGCGCGCTAGTGGGTCTGGCGATCCTCTATCTCTACGCCCTGCTGTTCTACGCCTCGATCGTGACGGCGTTCGGCGCCAATCACACCCCGACCCTGGCGCATTACAGGGTGATTTTCACCGAGGGCATGAAGGCGATAAAAGATACGCTGATCATCGCCTTCATCGGCATGCCGCTAGGCGGGCTGTTCGGCGTGCTGGTCGGCTACCTTGTCGCGCGCGCCGAGTTCGCCGGAAGGCGCGCGATGGAAATCGTGTCGATGGCCAACTACGCACTGCCCGGCACCATCGTCGGCATCGCCTATCTGATCGCGTTCAACGATCCGCCGGTCGCGCTGACCGGCGGCGCGCTGATCATCGTGGCCTGTTATGTGTTCCGTTACAGCCCCACGGGCATCCGCACCACGGTGGCGCTGTTGCAGCAAATCGACCGCAGCATCGAAGAGGCGTCGCGGAGCCTGGGCGCGCGCAGCTTCACCACCTTCCGCCGCGTGACCTTGCCGCTGGTGCTGCCCGCGTTCTTCGCCGGCCTCGGCGTCGTCTTCATCCGCTCGATGACCGCGATCAGCGCCACGATCTTCCTGGTATCGATCGACTGGACGCTGGTTACCGTGCGGATCTTGGAAAATATGACCGAGCTGTCGCTCGGACCGGCGGCCGCGTTTTCGGTGTTCGTGATCGTCGTGGTGTTGATCGTGACATCCGCCATCAGCCATCTGCTGGAGCGGCTGCGCGCTGCGACCGGGGAAGCGTCGATGTCCGGTCTGGCGGCGGGGTAGTATGGACACGGCAGGCATCAGGCTTGTCTCGGTTAGCGCGCGGTTTCATCACCGCGTGAAGGGCGAGGTATATGCTGCCCGCGACGTCAGCCTGGACGTTCGGCCTGGCGAGCTGCTGACGCTGCTTGGCCCCTCGGGCTGCGGCAAAACAACGACGCTGCGCATGATCGCGGGCTTCCAAAAGCCCAGCGACGGCAGGATCTTCATCGGCGAGCGCGACGTGACGCAAGTCATGGCGAACGACCGCGACATCGGATTCGTGTTCCAGAATTACGCCTTGTTTCCGCATCTCAACGTCTACGAGAACGTGGCTTATGGCTTGCGCGTGCGCCGGCACGGCGAGGCCGCGCTCGGCAAGGCGGTGGGCGACGTGCTGGCGATGGTAGGGCTGAAAGGCTACGAACGGCAGATGCCGCACCAGCTATCGGGCGGCGAGCAACAGCGCGTCGCCCTGGCGCGCGCCATCGTCATCAAGCCGCGCGTGCTGTTGTTCGACGAGCCGCTGTCCAATCTGGACGCCAAATTACGCGTGCAAATGCGCGGCGAAATCCAGCATCTGCAGAAGACCCTGGGAATTACCACGGTCTACGTCACGCACGACCAGGAAGAAGCGATGGCGATTTCCGACCGCATCGCCGTGATGAACAAGGGGCGCATCGTGCAGCTCGGCACGGCCGACCGGCTCTACCGCCGGCCGGCCACGGTGTTCGTTGCGGGTTTCATCGGGCGCGCCAATCTGATTGATGTGACGGTGCTCGAGACTGGCGCGGGGCGCGCGGTGATCGATATCGGCGGCGTGACGCATGTGCTGAATGGGGCGGGCGAGGGGCTCAGCGCGGGCGCAAGGGCGCGCGCCGTGCTGCGGCCCGAGGCGATCGCGCTGGGTCAGGCTGGCGCCGCGGGGGCGATCCCCGGCGTCGTGCGCTCGCGCACCTATCTGGGCGAAAAAGCCGAGTACGTGGTGGAGGCGGGCGGGCAGTCGCTGCTGGTCGTGCGCTTCGAGGCCGAGAACGAGCATTTCGCGCCCGGATCCGCGGTCGGCGTGCGCCTGCCCGCGCGCGATGTGCAATTGCTGGTGGGAGACGAAGCATGAGACGCCATGGCCGCGTCGCGGTGGCGGTGCTGGCCGTGGCGGCGATCATCTGGAGTGCAAACTGCGCGGCGCAGACCGTGGTGCATGGCGCCGACTCGCTATTCGTGTCGCCGACGCTGAAGCTTGCTTGGGGCGTGCTGAAGGGAAAGGCTGAAGCCGATACGCGGGTTGTGATCCGCGTCTTGAACGTCGCCGGCGAGTATCGTTTCTTGCGCGTCGACGGCGTCGATCCATTCACCAAGGCCCGCATCGTATTCGTGGAGACCCTCGCTCTCGACAAGGCCGCGGACGTTTCCATCGGCCGCGCGAAATTCGCCGATCATCCCAGCACCGAGCTGCATCTGTTCCGCGACGAGGCTTCGTTGCGCACGAACAGCGCGGCGATGGTGGTCTATTACCTTGGCGTGCCCGACACCGCGCCCGAATTCACCGCGCCCGAGGCGATGGGCGCGTATCTCGACAGGATGCTCGGGATCGCCCGCTAGCTAGCGGAACATATCGGCCATGTTGCGGCCTGCCAGCCGGCTGGCGGCTGCGACCAGGGCGAAGGTCATCACGATGGTCACGGTGCCGAACGCGCTGGCCTTGGCGATGTCGTTGCCCAGAAGGTATTCGTAGATCGCGATCGTCAGCGTCTTCCAGCGCGCGGAATACAGCAGCACCGTGACGCTGATCTCGCCGATCAGCGTGGCGAACACCAGAATGCCGCCGGCGAGCAGGGCCGGGGCGATCAACGGCAGGATCACGCGCCGCATCGTGGTGGCCCAGCTCGCCCCGCAGATCGTCGATGCTTCCTCCAGCCTGCGGTCGAGCTGCAAAATGGCGGCGGCGGCGGAGCGGAATACGAACGCCACGCGGCGAGTGAAATAGGCCATGATCAGAATGGTCGCCGTGCCGGTCAATACCAGCGCGCCCTCGTTGAACGCGGCCAGGTAGGCGACGCCGATCACCAGACCCGGCAGCACGAACGGCACCATGATGATCAGGTCCACCGCCCAGCGCCCGGCGATCCGCCCGCGGGTGGCGGCGTGCGCGGTGATCGCGCCGAACGCCAGGCAAACTATCGTCGCCGCGCCGGCCAGGATGACGCTGTTGAGCGCGGGCCCCGCGATCTCGCCCACGATGCGTCGGTAGTTCTCAAGCCCGTAGATCGAAGGCAGTAGCGTGTCGCCCCAGCGTTCGGAGAAGGAATAGAGCACGGTGACGGCTTGCGGCAGATTGGCCACGACCAGCACCAGCCACACATAGAAGATCGCCGACCAGCGCAGCGGCGCCGGCAGCGGCCGCGCCGCGCGGCGCGCCGTGCCCGACACGGTGGCGACGGCGCGCGCGCGGTTGATCCAGGCCAGCGCCCCTAGCGCCAACAAGGTAAGCGCCACGTTGACCATAGCGATCGCCGCGGCGCCGTTCAGATTGAAAAAGCCGTGGATCTGGTAATAGATCAGCGTCGGCAGCACCTGATACTCGCCGCCCAGGATCGACGGCACGCCGAAATCGCCGATCGCCTTGATGAACACGATCAGCATTCCGGCCGCGACCGACGGCAGGATCATCGGCAGGGTCACGGTCCTCAAGACCCGCCAGCGCGAGGCGCCGGCGATCGCGGCGGCCTCTTCGATATGCGTGTCCACAGCCGCAAGCGCGCCCTGCAGCACCAGGAATACATAGGGGAAATAACTCAATGCCAGCGCCACCGTGACGCCGAAGAAGCCGTAGATCGACGGCAGCCCGACGCCCACGTAGTCGCGCAGCAGGTTGGTGAAGATGCCGTTGTTGCCCAGAAGGATGATCCACGCATAGGCGCCGATGAACGGCGGCGAAATCAGCGGCAGCACCGACACCGCCAGCACGGTGGCGCGCAGCGGCATCGCCACGCGCGCCACGGCATAGGCCATCGGCAGCGAGATCGCGGTGGCCAGCGCGGTGGCCGCGGCGCCGGCGGTGATCGAATGCCACAGCGCCCGCTGATAGCTGACCGAAGTCAGAAACCGCTCGAAATTGGCCAGGGTCAGGTTGGCGAACGTCACCGGCTGGCCGTTGCGCACGAACGCGCCGAGGATAGCGTTGGCGAGTGGATAAATCAGGAACAAAAGGGCGATGGCGACGGCCGCGCCGCCCACTGCCAGCGGGAAAAATCGGTCGGGGCGCCGGGGAAGAGCGCGCGCGTCGCTCATGCCGATTTCTCCGGACGCAGGAACAGAACGCAATCGCTTCCGTCCAAGGTCAGGGCAGCGTCCGCACCCTCGCCGTATTCCTCGCCCGCCCGCCACGAATCCACCGTGACTTCGCCGACTGCCGCTTCGGCGGCTACGATATAGCGCTGGCACCCGCCGAGCTGCTGCATGCGGCCGATCCGCGCGCGAATGCCCCGCGATCCGGGCGCGATGCCGATGCGCTCGGGCCGCGCCATCAAAAGCCCGTCGACGTCCGCCGGCACCCGGGCGGCCTCCTCCGGCGCCAGCGCCACGACGCGGGCAACCGTCAGCTCGGGGCCGCCGGCCAGCGCGATCTTCGCGCCCGAGGCATCGCGTCCGGCAAGCCGCGCGGCGAAGAAATTGGCGCGGCCGATGAAATCGGCGGCGAACAGCGTAGCGGGCTGGCGGTAGAGATCGCCCGGCCGGCCGATCTGCACTAGCCGGCCCGCGTTGAACAGAGCCAGGCGGTCGGAAATCGCCATCGCCTCTTCTTGGTCGTGCGTGACGTAAAGCGACAGGATGCCAAATTCGCGCTGGATGCGGCGGATCTCCTCGCGCATCTGGATGCGCAGCTTGGCGTCCAGATTGGCCAGCGGCTCGTCCAGCAGCAGCATCGATGGGCGATAAACCAGCGCGCGCGCGATCGACACGCGCTGCTGCTGCCCGCCCGACAAGGTCGAGGGCAGCCTGGTCTTGAATCCGTCGAGTTGCAGCGCGCCCAACACCTCCGCGACGCGCCGCTCTAGTTCAGTTCCTTTTACGCCGCGATTTCGCAGGCCATAGGCGACGTTCTCGAACACGCTCAAATGCGGAAACAGCGCATAGGACTGGAACACCATGCCGATATTGCGCTGCTGCGGCGGCACGCGCGTGTAGTCGCGGCCGTCGAACGCAATAGCGCCGCTCGTCGGCGTTTCCAGCCCCGCGATCATGCGCAAGGTGGTGGTTTTGCCGCAGCCCGACGGCCCCAGCATGGTGAAGAACTCGCCCGGCGCCACGTCGAAGCTGATGCGGTCCACGGCGGCAAGCTCGCCCGACGGCGACGCGAATGTCTTGGTCAGCTCGCGGATCGACAGCATGGCGGGACCGGGCGGCCATTCATGAAAGCGCAAGAGAGGCCCGGCGCTCCGGGCCTCTCCTGCCAGCGTAGCGCGGTAAGGCTACTTGGCCGAGAAAATCTTGTCGAACTTCTCCAGGTTTTGGGTACGGTCCTTGGCCGCGCCGACCGTGTCGTAGGCGAAGGTCTTGATCCCCTTGGCGTCGGCCAGGCCCGGAGGCGGTGTTACGTCCTTGCGCGCACTGCGCCGCTTGTCCAGATCGACCAGGATTTTGTGCGCGCCGGCGGAGCTGATGAAGTCGATGAACTTGCGCGCGTTCTCCGGGTTCGGGCCGCCCTTGATGATGCCGTTGGCGTCGATGATCAGGGCCGTGCCGTCGCTCGGGTACACGGCCTCGACCGGATTGCCTTCCAGCTTCGAGACCAGGATGTTGAACTCGCTGGTCAATCCCACCGGAATCTCGCCCTTGGCGACGTTTTGGAACGCGAGCTTCGAGCTGGGTACGAATACCGCGTTCTGGATGATCTTGGTCCACAAGTCCCAGCCGTACAGCATCAAGATCTGGTGCATCTGCGAATAGCCAGATCCGGACTGCGCCGGGTTGGCGATCAAAATCTTGCCCTTGAATTCGGGTTTCGCCAGGTCGGCCCAGCTCTTCGGCGCCTTGTCCAGCGGCATCATCTTGGTGTTGACGATGAACGCCTGGAAGTTGGTCGAGAAGCCGTAATACTTGCCGTCGGCGCCCAGTGCGGCCTTATCGAAGCCCGCCTTCTCTTTCGAATCGTAGGAGTCGAACAGGCTCAGGTCCGCGTCGAACACGTCGGCGTCCGGGCCGACCAGCACGTCGCCGCGCGGGTTGGCGCGCTCGGCCTTGATGCGCGTCAGCAACTCGCCGCTGCCACCGCTGATCACCTCGGCCTTCACGCCGGGGTTCTGCTTCTGGAACTCCTCGACGAAGGCCTGGATCAGCTTGGTGCTGACGGCGTTGTAGATCACCACCGTGTTGGTGGCGGCCCCGGCCGGGCTTGTGGCCCAGGCGAGCGCGCATCCCACTCCCAGCGCGGCAAGTGTCTTGATCGTTTTGAACATGAGACTCCTCCGTTATGATTCGGTTTTGCGGATTTCGGGCGCGAAACGGACAGCCGCCGCTGCGGATTCGCCGGGCGCAAGCGCGATCATGCCCGTGTCACCGCGTCCGCGGTCGGCGAGATTGAAGGCGTCGGTGCAGTGGCTCACCGGCTCGGCGCAGAAATAGCTTCCGCCCGGCGGCGTGTAGATCACGAGGAACCGCAGCGGCGCGTCGGCTTCCATCGTCAACGCGGCGCGGCGCTCGGGCCAGAATATGCGCGCGCGTCCCGACCAGCCGGCGAAGGCGTTGTCGAGGCCGACCGCGTCCACGGCAAGGCCGCGGCCCGGATCGCGGTCTGCCGGCGGCGGCGTCAGCAGCTCGACCGGCATCACCTCCGCGTCCACGCTCCACATGCCCGCGACCTGCGCCTCCAGGCGGCAGGCGGGCGTGCGCGGGAAGTAGGGGTGCAGGCCGAATCCGGCCGGCATCGCTTCGGCGCCGGCATTGGCGATCTCGATCGTGATCGCCAGCGCCGCGGCGGTCAGCCGGAACATCTGGCGCGCGCGGAACGGAAAGGGCCACGCCCCGGCATCGTGCCGGTATTCGATCGTGGCGCTGTCCTTGGTATGCGTCGCGACGGTCCAGGGCCGCCGCCAGCCGAAGCCATGCTCGACATGCGGACCCGGCAGGCCGTCGAGCGACAGCACGACCTGCTTGCCGGCGAAGCGGAACCGGCCGTCGCGCACGCGATTGGAAAACGGCACCAGCGGAAAACAAGCGGCCGCCTCGGGATCGTTCGCCGCCTTGGGCGCGGGGCGCAACCAGTCGATCCAGGCATCGCCCAGGCGCGAGGCATAGCGCGCCACGGCGCCGCCGAGCGCGGGCATCAGCTCCACGCGTGTCTCGTCGGATGTCAGGATCAACCGTGTTGCACCGCTAGCCACTTCTGCCCCCGAAAGTCTTATTATCCGCCGCCGGTCGATTGACGCATCCGCGCCGGCGGTATACGAGGACAATATAGTATGAGGATTTAATGGACCACAACGGGGAGCCGAAGCGGCCGCTTTCCGGCACGCGGCCGCCGATCCAGCCGCGCAACTTTCAAGAGGGCCGCGCGGATCAACGCTCGGCGCGGCCGCCACGCGGGTCGCGCACCTATTCGCGCCGCAGCCTGCACGGGCGGGTGGCGCACGATCTGGGGTCGCGCATTCTTGGCGGCAAGCTGAAACCCGGCCAGGTCCTGGCGCCGGAGGACGAGCTTAGCGCCGCGCTCGGCGTCAGCCGCACCGCGCTGCGCGAGGCGATCAAGCTGCTGGCGGCCAAGGGGCTGATGGAATCCCGCCCGCGCACGGGCACGCGCATTCGCCCGCGCGAGCATTGGAATTTCCTCGATCCCGACGTGCTGGCCTGGCATTTCGAGGCCGAGCCGGTGGAACGCTCGGTCCGCGACTTGTTCCAGCTCCGCCGCATGATCGAGCCTGCGGCCGCCGACATGGCGGCGCAGCAAGCCGGCGCCGCAGCCGTCGCGCGGTTGCAACAGGCCTTTCGCGACATGGACGCGGCCGGCGACGACGGCGAGAAATGGGAAGAGCCCGATCTGCGGTTCCACCAGACCATCATCCAGGCCACCGGCAACGAGCTGATCAGTTCTCTGGGCGCGATCATCGAGACCGCTTTGACCATGAGCTTCCGCTTGTCCAACGACAACCCCACCGGCCAGCGCCATTCGCTGCCGTTGCACCGCGCGGTGCTGAACGGCATACAGTCGCGCAAGCCGCAAAAGGCAAGGCAGGCGATGCTGGTGCTGCTGGAACAGGCGGAACAGGACGTGCGGCGCGCGCTGGCGGTGCGCAGGTCCGGAACCCAGCGCCCCGCCGCCGGCGGCCGGAACTGACCGATCGGGACGCCGGAAGCATGCGCACCAACGACGCGCGCTATCCAAGCCTCAAGGACCGCGTTGTGTTCGTCACCGGCGGCGGATCCGGCATCGGCGAGAGCATCGTCGAGCATTTCTGCGCCCAAGGCGCGCGCGTCGCGTTCGTCGATATCGCCCGGGAACAGTCCGAAGCCCTGGTCGAGCGCATAGCGAAGCGCGGCCACGCGCGGCCGCTGTTCATTCATTGCGATCTTCGCGACATCGAAGCCCTGCGCGTCACCGTCGCGCGTACGGGCCGCGAGCTGGGGCCGATCCGTGCGCTGGTCAACAACGCGGCCAACGACGACCGGCACAAGGTCGAGGACGTGACCGTGGCATACTGGGACGAACGGCTACAAGTCAATCTGCGGCACCAGTTCTTCGCCGCGCAGGCCGCAATTCCGCAAATGAAGACCGCCGGCGGCGGATCGATCGTCAATTTCGGCTCGATCAGCTGGATGAACGCCGAGGGCGGTTATCCGGCCTATACCGCAAGCAAGGCGGCGATTCACGGCATCACCAGGGGCCTCGCGCGCGATTTCGGACCCGACAAGATCCGCGTGAACACGGTGGTGCCGGGTTGGATTCTAACCGAGCGCCAGATCAAGCTATGGCTCGATGAAACCGGCGAGCGGCAAATCCAGGAAAATCAGTGCCTGAAGCAAAAGCTGTACCCGCCCGATATCGCGCGCATGGTGCTGTGGCTCGCGGCCGACGACAGCGAGGCCTGCACGGCGCAGAATTTCGTCGTCGACGCCGGCTGGACATGAGGTGAAGATGTCCAGCGAGCCTGTCTGTGTCTGGACCGCCCGGGCGAAGCTGGGCGAGGGTCCGTTCTGGGACGCGCGCGAGTCCGCAGTCTACTGGGTGGATATCAAGGCTCCGGCCGTCCACCGCTTCACGCCGGACGACGGGGCGCGGCGGAGCTGGCCGATGCCGGAGCTGATCGGCTGCCTGGCGCGGCGCAAGCGCGGCGGGTTCGTCGCCGGCTTCAAGACCGGCTTTGCTTTCGTCGATCTGGAAAAAAACCGCATCGAGCGCATCGGCAATCCCGAGCCGGCCCGGCCGGGCAACCGTTTCAACGACGGCAAATGCGACGCGCAAGGCCGGTTCTGGGCCGGCACCATGGACGACGGCGAACGCGCGGCCACGGGCTGGCTGTATCGGCTCGATGCCGATTTGAAATGGCGGCGCATGGATGGCCCTTATATCTGCACCAACGGTCCGGCCTTCGGCGCTGACGGAAACACGCTCTATCACACCGATACGGTCGGACGCACGATCCACGCCTTCGATCTCGCGCGGGGCGTAGTGTCGAATAAACGCGTGTTCGTACGCTTTGCCGCGGCCGACGGCTATCCCGACGGCATGACCGTGGACGCCGAGGGCTGCGTATGGGTCTGTCATTGGGGCGGTTGGCGCGTCACGCGTTTCGCGCCCGACGGGCGCATCGAGCGCACCATCGCCATGCCTGCTGCCCAGGTGACCAGCTGCGCCTTCGGCGGTCCCGGGCTCGACACGCTTTATATCACTACCGCCTCGATCGGCCTGGACGATGCGGCCCTGGCCAAGCAGCCATTGGCCGGCGGGCTTTTCGCATGCAAGCCTGGTCCGCGCGGCCTGCCCGCGCCGGAATTCGCCGGCTGACCGCAAGGCTGGGCACCGCCGGCAAAATGGCCCCATCGGGTCATCAATTTTCGGTTTCTCGGCAATTCCAATTGCGGTAACGTGCGCTTGGCGATATCACCGCGTTCCCGGATCGCCGTGCATAACACCGTACATAAAAGGAATTCCGCGTCGTGAAGATCGGCATGATCACCGACAGCCTGGGCAATCTTTCATTCGACGCGATGCTGGCGGAATCGGCGCGGCTAGGTCTGGAAGAGCTGGAATTCGCCTGCGGCAACTGGTCCACAGCGCCGCACGTGAACCTGGCGAAAATGCTGGACAGCGACAAGGCGCGCCGGGAATTCAAGGCCAAGGTCAAGGACCACGGCATGACGATCGGCGCGTTGAACTGCTCGGGCAATCCGGTGGACCCCAACCGGCGCGGCAGGCAGCACGACCGGGTGACGCGTGACACCATCAAGCTCGCGGGCCTGATGGGCATCGAGAAAGTGGTGATGATGTCGGGCTGTCCCGGTGCGCCGGGCGACAAAACAGCGAACTGGATCACCGTCGAGTGGCCGGCCGAGCTGCGCGACGTTTTGCAGTGGCAATGGGACGAGGTGCTGATCCCCTATTGGAAAGACCTGGTCGCCCATGCCGGAAAAAACGGCGTGAAGCGCATCGCGCTCGAGCTGCACGGGTTCCAGAACGTCTACAACGTCGCCACGCTGCGGCGCCTGCGCGACGCCGTCGGGCCGATGGTCGGCGCCAATCTCGACCCCAGCCATCTTTTCTGGATGGGCGCCGACCCGATCTTCGCCGCCCGGGTGCTGGGCGACGCGATCTACCACGTCCACGCCAAGGATACGCGCATCGATCCGCTGCTCGGCGCCACCAACGGCACGCTCGAAACCACCCCGGGCGCGCAATACCAGACGCGCAGCTGGAACTACATCACGCTCGGTTACGGTCACGGCGAGCAATGGTGGGGATCGTTCTGCGCCGCCCTGGCTGCCGTGGGCTATGACGAGGTCTTGAGCATCGAGCACGAAGACCCGATGATGCCGGCGATCGAAGGCATGGAAAAAAGCGTGGCGCTGCTCGAGCGCGTGGCGGTCAATCGCCAACGCCGCGCCCGGCCCAATTGACGCCCGCGGCGTCGCCCGGCGGAGGCGGCATGATCGAGTTCTGCCTGATCGGCGCGGGCTTCATCGGGCCGGTCCACGCCGCCAACATCGCCCAGCATCCGCGCGCCAGGCTGCGCTATGTCGTAGACCTGGACCGGGCGGCCGCGGAACGCATCGCCGCGAAACATGGTTCTACGATCGCCACACTCGACAGGGCCCTGGCCGATCCCGAATTGAACGCGGTCGTCATCTGCACGCCGCCGCGCACCCACGCCATGTTGATAGAGGCGGCGGCGAAAGCGGGCAAGGCGGTTTTCTGCGAAAAGCCGATCGATCTGGACATGGCGAATGTCGAAGCCTGCGGCGGGGTGCTGCGGCGCACGGCCGTGCCGTTCTTCGTCGGCTTCAACCGCCGCTTCGACCCGACGCACAAGGCGATGCGCGAAAAGATCGCCCGGGGCGAGATCGGCCGGCCTGAGATGCTGGTGATTTCATCGCGCGATCCCGAAATATCGCCGCCGGACTACGTCGCGGCGATGCCTTTTGGAATCTTCTACGACACCATGATCCACGACTTCGACATGGTGCGTTGGCTGACCGGCGACGAGCCGGTCGAGGTCTATGCGCGCACCGCCGTGATGCTTGACGAAAAGACCAACCCGCACCGCGACCCTGACACGGCTATGGCCATGCTGACGCTGAAAGGCGGCGCGCTGGCGCACGTCAATTCCAGCTTCCGCGCGGTCTACGGCTACGATCAGCGCATCGAGGCGTTCGGTGAAAAGGGCATGCTGATCTCGTGCAATCAGCAGCCGACCTCGCTGGAAAGCTACAGCGCCGAGGGCGTGCGCCGCGACCCGCTGCACTATTTCTTCGTCCAGCGCTACGCCAAGGCCTATGCGGACGAGCTGGACGATTTCATCGCCGCGCTCGAGGCGAAGCGCGCGCCCAGCATAGGCTTCGAGGATGGCAAGCGCGCGCTCGCCATCGCCTATGCGGCGATGGAATCGGCCAAGAGCGGCAAGCCGGTCAAGCTTTAGGCCGGGCCTCGGGCCCAAGGCGTCATGCCGCAGCGCCCGTGGCGGTGGGCGCGATCAGGGCGGGCCGCGCGATGCGGCGCCTGCCCACGGCGAACTGGATGCCCAGGATGACGCCCAGCATCAGCACGATCAGCACCGAGGCATAGGCGATCGCCATGCCGTAGGTGCCGGCCTCGGCCAGGTTGACGATATAGACGGTCGACAGCGTGATGCCGGGGCTGACCAGGAAGATCACCGCCGAGATCGAGGTCATCGCCGACACGAAACCGTACACCAGCCCGGCCACGATGGCGGGCTTCAGCAGCGGCGCCACGATGTAGCGGATGGTGGCGAAAGAGCCCGCGCGCAAGGTAAGCGACGCCTCTTCCAGGCTGCGGTCGATCTGCTCCAGCGCGGCGACGCCGGCGCGTACGCCCGGTCCCATGTTGCGCACCACGAAGCTCGCCACGACGATCGCGCCGGTTTGCACGAACTCAAGCGGCGGATTGTTGAAGGCCAGGATATAGGCGATGCCCAGCACCGTGCCCGGCACGGCCGCCGCGGTCAGCGCGCCGATCTCGAAGGTCGTGCGCCCGGCGAAGCGCCGCCGCGCCAGCAGATAGGCCGTCGTCAGTCCCAGCAGCGCGGTCAGCGGTGCTGCGATCGCCGCCAGGCGAAGCGTGGTGAACAGGGACTCCCATGCCTGGCCCGTGAGCTTCAGGCCGTTCGCACCGTAGTCGAAGCCAAAGGCGCCGGCATAGTGCTTCAGCGTCGCGGTGTGGTTAAGCCCCCAATTCTCCACGAAGCCGCCGAACAGGATCATGCCGTAGATCACAAGCGTAAGCCCGGCCCAAGGCAAGGCGACCGCCTGGCATGTCCATCGCGCCCAGCTGGGCAGCGGCGCCGGATTGCCGCCCGCGCCCTTGCCCGAGATGGTGACGAAGCCCTTGCCCGCTAGAATCCGGCGCTGGACCAGGAAAACGATCATCATGATCGTCAGCAGTATCAGTCCCAGCACCGAGGCGGTGCCGCGGTCCTGCCGCGCGCCGACGATTGCGAAATAGACGCTGGTGGCGAGAACCTGGAAGTTTCCGCCCAGCAGCAGCGGATTGCCGAAATCGGCCAGGCTTTCGATCACGCCGATGAGAAAGGCGTTGACGATGCCCGGCAGCGCCAACGGCAGCGTGATGGTGAAGAACACCCGGGTCGGGCTCGCGCGCAGGGTCTGCGCCGCCTCCTCCAGCGCGGGGCTGATGCCCTGGATCACGCCGGTCAGCACCAGATAGGCGACCGGCGTGAAGGAAAGGGTCTGCGCGAACCAGATTCCCTGGAACCCATAGATCCACCGCCCGCCTTCGATGCCCAAGGCGTACTCGAGCAGCCGGTTGATCGCGCCGCTGCGGCCCATCAAAAGGATCAGCGCCAGCCCCACGACGAACGGCGGCGCAATGATCGGCAGGATCGACAGAACGCGCAGCAGCCCGCGGGCGAAAAACCGCGTACGGTCCGTGACCAATGCGAAGATCAGCGCCAGCAGCGTCGACGACGCAGCCGACGCCAGAGCCAGCATCAGCGTGTTCGGCACCACGCCGTCCGGCCGCCAGATCGCGGGGTTGGACAGGCGCTCCCAGAACAGCCCAAGGTCGTAAACCCCGCGCGGTGTCTGGAAAGCGGCAAGCCCCATGCGGACCAGCGGATAGACCACGAACAGCACGATGACGCCGATCGTCGTCCCCAGCAGCCCGGCGGTGAAAAAATCGCCACCGCAGGCGCCGCGCAGCGTCAACCCGCGGCACAGCAGCATTAGGGCGCCGAACGCGTAAAGCATGGCGCCGGCGCCCAAACCGGGATTGCGCCGCGGCAAGGGCCCGAACAGGTCCGCGGGCAACTGCCAGGTCCAGCCGCGCAGATCGATCGACAGCGCGATCGCGGCGAGAAACAACAGTCCCAGCAGCCCCGCCCCGATCAGCCACGCGCCTTCGCGGGGCCCCAATCGCTGATGCGCAAAAGGCACGAGCGCCAGGGCCGGCGGCACAAGCAGCGGCAATAGCCATAAGCGCCCGCCCAAGACCGCCTGGCCCAGGGCGCTGCCGCCCACACCCGATGGCCAGGTTCCGGTCCAAAGGAAAGCGAACAAACCGGCGTCGTCGCCGCTCCAGGGCAGCAGCACCAACGCCGCCCAGCTCAGCGCCAGCCACGGGGTGCCCGCGTCGCGCCGGCGCCGTTCCCTCATGCCGCCGCGGCGAGGCCGCGCCTCATTTCGGCGCGGTCTTCACCTCTTTCTCGAAGCGGTCGAGCACGACCTTGCGCGTCTCGTCGGTCGAGTATTTCAGGATGTCGTAGTTGATCAGCTTCACCTGGTCGGGCTTCGGTGCCAGCGGGTGAAGCTTGGCGTTCTTGTTCGACTGCAGTTGGAATTTGTTCTGGTCGAACGAGACGTTCTGCCCGTCCACGCTCAGCACGAAGTCGTACCATTTCTTGGCGCCTTCCAGGTTCTTCGCATCCTTGACGATCGCCACGCCCGGCATCTCGAACCCGGTGCCCTCGCACGGCGCCACGGTCTTGACCGGAAAGCCTTGCACCGCCTGGGCCACCGAGTCGTGCAGGAAGGCGATGCCGATCGTGGTCTCGCCGCGCCCCGCCGCGCGGATGCCGGCGGTGCCCGAGCGCGTGTACTGGTTCACGTTTTTGTGCATCTCCTTCAGGAAGGCGAAGCCCTTGTCGTCGCCCATGATCTGCAGGATGGTCGTTACCATGGTCAGCGCCGTGCCCGAGGTCGACGGATCGGCCATCTGGATCTCGTTCTTGTAGGCGGGATTGGTCAGGTCGGCCCAGCATTTCGGTACCGGCATCCCCTTCTTGGCCAGCAGATCGCTGTTGTACCCGAAGCCGATCACGCCGGTATAGATCGGCGTCAGCGTATAGTTGGTGCCGGCCGCCGCCTTCTGCGCCCAATCGTGCAGCTCACCCAGCTTCGGCGACTTGTAGCTGTCCAGCAGCTTTTCCTTGTTGGCGATCGCCACCACGTCGGGGCCGGCGGAATGCCAAACGTCGAAGCGCGGATTGCCGGCTTCGGCCTTGAGCTGCGCCAGAACCTCGCCGTCGGTCTTGCGGCTGACGGCCGCTTTCGCGCCGGTGACGGCCTCGAATTTCACGCGCAGGGCTTCGCACCATTCCAGCTCGAAGGTGCAATTGACCACGACCGGCTGCTGGGCGCGGGCAGGCGCCGGCGCCAGAAGCGAACAGGCAAGCCCGACGGCCGCGATGGCGGTAGCTGTACGATGCGACATGACGGTTATTCCCCCTCGTTCTTCATTGGCGGATATCCGGCCGCGCCGGACTTAAAGCAAACGATAACAAGAAAATGGTCTTTGAATAAGAACCATTTCTCGCTAAACGATAGGGCCATTATCGAGGGAGCGAAAGCCGGGCGGACATGGTCAAGCGCGCCTTTCAGGCCGAAGTGGTTCCGATCAGGCTGGTGAAGACGGCGGGGGAGCCGTTGTTCCGCCAGCTTTATATGGCGTTGCGCAACGCGATCCTGGCCGGCGAACTGGTGGCGGGCGCGCGGCTGCCGGCGACGCGCGGCATGGCGGCGCTGTTGGGTATCGCACGCAATACGGCGATCGCCGCCTATGAGCAGCTGCGCGCCGAGGGCTACCTCGAGGGCAGGGTCGGCTCCGGCACGGTGGTCGCGCGCGACCTGCCGGTCGACTATCCGATGGTCGGCGGCCCGGCGCAGGGGGCGCGGCAGGACCGGGCGCGTCCGGCGCGCGACCGCGGGCTGACCGGCCATGCGGTCAAGGCGATGGAATTCATCGGCCGCACGGCGCGGCGCGGCGAGGGCGCGTTCGAAATCGACACGCCGGCGTTGGACGCCCTGCCGCTTGAGACGATGCGCCGGCTGCTGACGCCCAAGCTGCGCCGGGATTTCCGGCGTGTGCTGACCATGTCGGACCCCGCCGGCATCGAGCCGCTGCGGCGCGCCATCGCGGAATGGGCGCGCGCGTCGCGCGGCATCGCCTGTTCGGCGGAGCACATCGTGGTGACCGCGGGCGGCCAGCACGGCATCGACCTGGTGGCGCGCGCGCTGCTGGCGCAGGGCGACGTGGCCGCGGTCGAGGACCCCGGCGACCCGTTCGTGCGCACGCTGTTGCGCGGCCTGGGCGCCGAGGTCCTGGGCGTGCCCGTGGACGACGAGGGCATGGTCACCCACGAGCTGCCGCGCGGTGGCGGCGCCCCGCCGCGCCTGATCCACCTGACGCCGTCCAACCATTTCCCGCTCGGCGGCACGCTGCCGATGGCGCGCCGCGTGGCGCTGTTGAATTGGGCGCAGCAGACCGGCGCGGTGGTGCTGGAAGACGACTGCGACAGCGAGTTCCGCTACGCCAGCCGGCCGCTGGCGGCCCTCAAGGCGCTGGATGCGGCCGACAACGTGGTCTATGTCGGCACCTTCAGCCGCATCCTGTTGCCGTCGCTGCGCCTGGGCTACCTGATACTGCCCGAAGACCTGGTGGCGCCGGTGATCGCGATCCGCTCGCTCACCGACCGGCACCCGCCGCCGATCGAGCAGCTGCTGGTAGCCGAGTTCATGCTGAACGGCCACTTCTATACGCATGTGCGGCGCATGCGGAAGTTGTATGCCGACCGGCAGCAGATGTTGGTCGGCGCGCTGCAGCGCGAGTTCGGCGACCGGATCGATGTCCGGCCGGCTGGTGCTGGAATGCACGTGATCGGGTGGCTGCCGGCGGGCCTCAACGACATCGCCGTCGCGCGCAAGGCGGCCGAGCTGGGCTTGGTCGTGCGCCCGCTGTCGCCTTTCTACTACCGGCGCAAGGCAAGGCCGGGACTTTTGCTCGGCCATGCCGCGGTCACGACCGGGCAGCTGCGCGCGGGCATACGCGCGCTGGGCCAGGTGCTCGAACGCAAGCCGGCGCGCGTCTAGGCGGTCCGCCTGGCTTGCCGCCGGCTCGTGCGGGCCTGAGCGGGATGCTAAGGTTCCGGACCGCTTGGCGATTCCCGTGGGGTTCCAATTCATGCAGCACGATCTGATGTTGACCGGCGGCCATGTGATCGACCCATCGCAAGGCCTGGACGGGCCGGCCAATGTCGCCTTCCGCAACGGCAAGGTCAGCGCCATCGGGCCCAAGCTCGATCCGAAATCGGCCAAGGTGACGCGCTCGGCCCGGGGCCTCACGGTCGTCCCGGGCATCCTCGACCTGCATACGCATGTCTATTGGGGCGGCACGGCGCTGGGCATCGACGCCGACGCGCTGGCGCGCAAAAGCGGTACCACCACCAGCATCGACGCCGGCTCGACCGGCGCCGCCAATTTCCACGGCTTCCGCAAGCACGTGATCGAGCCATCCGAGACGCGCATCCTCGCCTACCTGAACATTTCGTATCCTGGCATCTTCGCCTTCGGCCATGTCGTGAATTTCGGCGAGGCGCAGATCCCCGAGCTTCTGAACGTGCAGGAATGTGTGCGCGTGGGGCGTGCGCACCGCGACCTGATCGTCGGCGTGAAGGTGCGTCTCGGGCTCGAGACCTCGAAGATGATGGGCCTGTGGCCGCTGGAACTGGCGATCGAGGCGGCCGAGCAGCTTGGCCTGCCGGTCATGGCGCATGTCGGCTCGCCGCCGCCGCGCTTCATCGACCTGGTCGCGCGCTTGCGGCCCGGTGACGTGCTGACGCATTGCTGCCGCCCGCTGATGAACCACGCGCTCGACACCAAGCACCGCGTGATCCCGATGGCCGCTGAGGCGCGCAAGCGCGGCGTGGTGTTCGACCTGGGCCACGGCGCCGGCTCGTTCAGCTTCGAGACCGCCAAGGCGATGCTCAAGGCCGGGTTCCCGCCCGACGTGATCTCCAGCGACGTGCATATCCGCTCGATCGACGGCCCGGCCTTCGACAATTTGGTCACCATGTCGAAAATGCTGTGCCTGGGCATGAAGCTGAAAGACATCGTGCGCGCCGTGACCGAGGCGCCGGCGCGCGCCATCCGCCGGCCCCGGCTCGGTGCGCTCAAGGTCGGCTCGCCCGGCGACGCGACGCTGCTGAAGGCGGTGAAAGGCAAGTTCGAGTATATCGACGTCACCGGCGCGACATTGCAGGGCGGCTGGCGGTTGGCGCAGCGCGGCGTGGTGCTGGGCGGGCGCTGGTGGCATGACGGCGAGGCGCGCGCATGAGCGAGGCGAAGCCCGGCGGCAATGAGGCCGATCCGCGCTCGCACCTGGGGCTAAGACCCGTCGTCAACGTCTCCGGCACCATGACCTCGCTCGGGGCTTCCACCGTCGGGGCCCAGGTGATCGAGGCGGTGACGCCGATCCTCAGCCAGTTCGTCGAGATCGACGATCTGCAGCGCAAGGCCAGCGCCGCGATCGCACGGCATTGCGGGGCCGAAGCGGGCTGCGTGACGGCCTGCGCGTCGTCGGGCATCACGCTCGCGATCGCAGGCACCATGACCGGCGCGGATTTCGCCAGGATCGAGCGCCTGCCCGACACCACCGGCATGAAAAACGAGGTGGTGATCCAGCTCGGGCATCTGGTCAATTACGGCGCGCCGATCGACCAGGCGATCCGGCTCAGCGGCGCCAAGGTGGTGCCGGTCGGCACCGCCACGCGAGCCGAGGCCTATCAGCTCGCCGGCGCGATCACCGCCAACACCGCCGCCGCGCTCTATGTCGTCTCGCATCACGCCGTGAATTACGGTCAGATTCCGCTCGGTGATTTCATCCGGGAATGCAAGGCGAAAAACGTGCCGGTGATCGTCGACGGCGCGGCGGAATACGATTTGAAGGGGTTTATGGCGGCCGGGGCCGATATCGCTGTTCATAGCGCGCATAAATTCCTAGGCGGACTGACCGCCGGAATCGTCGCGGGGCGGCGCGACCTGGTGCGCGCGGCCTATTTGCAGAACTACGGCATCGGGCGCGGCATGAAAGTCGGCAAGGAAGGCATCGTTGGCGCGATGGCGGCGCTGGCCGCGTGGGACAAGCGCGACCACAAGGCGGCCCACGCCGAGCAGGACGGGCATCTGCGCCTGTGGCAGGAAAGCCTGGCCAACATGCCGGGCATCGCCGCGACCATCGAGCCCGACCCCACGGGCAATCCGGTCAACCGGCTGAAGGTCCAGGTCGATCCGGCAAAGGCCGGGGTGGCGGCCTGGGACCTGGCCGATGCGCTGTCGGCGGGCGATCCGCCGGTGATCGTGCGCGACGACGAGATCGATCTGGGCTATTTCCAGCTCGATCCGACCTGCCTGCACCCTGGTGAAGAGAAAATCGTGGCCCAGCGCCTGCTCGCGGAATGCCAGCGCGCACGGGCCAAGCCTGCGGCCAAGCCAAGCTCGCCCGCGGACCGGCAGAAGCGCCGACTCGCGCGCCTGTCGCGATGGCCGGATTGATCTAGGCGGGCCGCGCCAGCGCGCCCATGTTGCCGTCCTCGCGCAAGTGACAGGCGACGAAGCGCTGGGGTGCCGTCTCGCGCATCGCGGGTTCTTCGGTTTTGCAGCGCGCGAAAGCAAAGGGGCAGCGCGTGTGGAACCGGCAGCCCGAAGGCGGGTTGATCGGGCTGGGCACGTCGCCCTCGATCACCAGGCGCTGGCGCTTGGCGCGCGGGTCGGGCAGGGGTGCCGCGTCGATCAGCGCCTGGGTGTAGGGGTGCAGCGGATATTCGAACAACCCTTCCTTTGGCGCGATCTCGACGATCTTGCCCAGATACATCACGGCGATGCGGTGCCCGATATGCTCGACCACGCCAAGGTCGTGCGAGATGAACAAGTAGGTGAGCTTGAATTCGTCCTGCAAATCCATCAGCAGGTTCAGCACCTGCGCCTGCACCGACACGTCGAGCGCCGAGACCGGCTCGTCGGCGATGATCAGGCGCGGATTGACCGCGAGCGCCCGGGCTATGCCTAAGCGCTGGCGCTGCCCGCCCGAGAACTCGAACGGATAGCGGCGCATCGCCTCGGCGCGCAGGCCCACGCGCTCCAGCACCGCGGCCACGCGGCCCTCGCGCTCGCCAGCGCCCATGGTCTCGAAATTCTCCAGCGGCTCGGCCACGATCGTGCCGGCGGTGAGCCTGGGATTGAGCGAGGCATAGGGGTCCTGGAACACCATCTGCGCATTGCGCCGGTATTGCCGCATCTCGCCCTGGTTCAAACGCGTGACATCCACGCCGCCGAGCGTGATGCGGCCGCCCGTGGGCTCGATGAAGCGCAGGATCAGCTTGCCGACCGTGGACTTGCCGCAGCCCGATTCGCCGACCAGGCACAGCGTCTCGCCCGGCTTGATGAAAAAGTTCACGCCGTCCACCGCCTGGACCTGCGCGACCGTGCGGCGCAACAAGCCGCGCTGCACCGGAAAATGCTTACTGAGGTTTTCGACCTCGAGGACGTGGGCTTGCGCGTTTGCGTTCATGCAGCCGCCACCCGGTCCACTTCCCAGCACGCCACGGTGTGGGCGGAACCTTTGTCGATCAAAGGCGGGGCTTCGCGCCGGCAGCGCTCGGTGGCGAAACCGCAGCGCTCGGCGAAGGCGCAGCCGGGAATCGGCTCGCGCAAGCTGGGCACGATACCGGGAATCTCTTTCAAGCGCGGCGCGCGCTCCTTCGACCGGCGGCGGGGGATCGAGGCCATCAGTCCGCGCGTATAGGGATGCATCGGTCGGTCGAACAAATCGGCGACCGACGCCTCTTCGGCCTTGCGTCCGGCATACATCACGATCACGCGCTGGCAGGTCTCGGCCACGACGCCCAAGTCGTGCGTTATAAGCATCACCGCCGCGCCGAACTGGTCTTTCAATTCCAGTATCAGCTTCAAAATTTGCGCCTGGATGGTGACGTCCAGCGCCGTGGTCGGCTCGTCGGCGATCAACAGCTTCGGATTGCAGGACAGCGCCATGGCGATCATCACGCGCTGGCGCATTCCGCCCGAGAACTGGTGCGGATAGTCGCGCACGCGCCGCTCGGCGTCGGGGATGCGCACCAGGCGCAGCATCTCGACCGCCCGCGCCATGGCCGCCGCGCGATCCTTGTTCTGGTGGATAGTCACCGCCTCGGCGATCTGGTCGCCCACCGTCAGCACCGGGTTCAGGCTGGTCATCGGCTCCTGGAAGATCATGGCGATGCGGTTGCCGCGGATGCCGCGCATCTCGGCCTCGCTCAGCTTGGACAGGTCCTGGCCGTCGAAGCGGATCGCGCCGGACACGATGCGGCCGAGCCTAGGCGGCAGCAGGCGCATTATCGACAGCGCCGTGACCGACTTGCCGCAGCCCGATTCACCGACGATGCCCAGCGTCTCGCCGGCGCTGATCGCGAACCCCACGCCATCGACCGCGCGCGTCACGCCGTCGAGCGTGAAGAAATGCGTGCGCAGATCCTCGACTTGCAGCAAGGCGCCGTTATTCATGGCGCTACATCCGCCGCGCCAGGCGCGGATCGAGCCGGTCGCGCAAGCCATCGCCCATCAGGTTCACGGCCAGGATCACCAGCGCCAGGGCGGCGCCGGGAAAGAAGATCGTCCAGGGCGCGCGGGCCAGGAACAGGCGCGAGGCCGCGATCATGTTGCCCCAGGTGGGAATCTCCGGCGGTACGCCCGCGCCCAGGAACGACAGCGCCGCCTCGATCAAGATCGCCGAGGCGGTGATGTACGTCGCCTGCACGATCAACGGCGCCACGGTCGAGGGCAGGATGTGGCGATGGATGATCTTGAAGTCCCGGCTGCCGCCGCCGATCGCCGCCTCGATGAAGGGCTGCTCGCGCGTGGTCAGCACCACCGAGCGCACCAGGCGCACGACGCGCGGCACCTCGGGAATCGCGATCGCCACGATCACGATCCACACGCTGGCGCGGTTGAGCGAGACCAGCGCGATCGCCAGCAGGATGGCGGGAATCGCCATCATTCCGTCCATGATGCGCATCACGAATCCGTCGATGCGCCGGTAGTAGCCCGCGGCCAGGCCGATCACGAGGCCCACGGCGACCGAGATCGTCGCGACCGACAGGCCCACGACCAGCGAAATGCGCGCGCCATAGACCGTGCGCGCATAAACGTCGCGTCCCAGGTTGTCGGTGCCGAACCAATACTCGGCCGAGGGCGACAGCAGGCGTTTGGCCGGCGTCATCAGGCGCGGATCGCCGGCGATCAAGGGCGCGATGACCGCGAAGATCGCGGTCAGGATCAGCAGCGCCGCGCCCAGCACGATGGTCGGGTTGCGCCGCGCGAACACGGCGAACTTTCCGGCAAGGCCGGGCCTGGCGCGCGCGACTTCGGCGACCGCGGCCATGTCAGTACCGGATCCTCGGATCGAGCAGCGTGTACGACATGTCGACCACCAAGTTCACGAGCACGTAGATGCCCGAGAACACCATGATGACGCCCTGGATGATCGGATAGTCGCGTCGCGCGATCGCGTCGACCACCAACCGGCCGACGCCGGGAATGTTGAACACCGTCTCGGTGATCACCACGCCGCCGATCAGCAGCGCCACGCCGATGCCGATCACCGTGACGATGGGCACGGCGGCGTTCTTGAGGGCGTGCTTCAGCAGCATGTGACGTGGCGCCACGCCCTTGGCCCGTGCGGTACGCATGTAGTCCTCGGCCAGCACGTCCAGCATCGTGGCGCGGGTGATGCGTGCGATCAGCGCGACATACACAAGCCCCAGCGCGATCGACGGCAAAACAAGATTGCGCAGCCACGGCAGCACGCCCTCGCTGAGCGGCGTGTAGCCCTGCACGGGCAGCCATTTGAGGTAAATGGCGAACACGAAGATCAGCAGATAGCCGACCACGAACACCGGCACCGAAAATCCGATCACGGCGAAGCCCATCACGATGCGGTCAATGGCCGTGCCGGCCTTGGCCGCCGCGGTGACGCCCAGGGTGATGGCGATGACGATGGCGAAAATCAGCGTGGTCAAGGCCAGCGACAGGGTGGGCTCGGCGCGCTGGGCGATCAGCGTGGTCACCGGATCGTTCCAGAACATCGACCTGCCCAGATCGCCCCGGACCAGGCTCGACACCCAGACCAGGAACTGCTTCCAGATCGGCTCGTCCAGGCCCAGCGCCTTGCGGATTTGCGCGATATTGTCGGGGGTGGCGTTGTCGCCGGCGATGATCGCGGCCGGGTCGCCCGGGGCTATGTGCAGCAGCAGGAACACGAACAGCGCCACCAGCACCATCACCGGCAGCATCGACAGCAGGCGTCGGGCGATATAAGCGGTCATGCGCGGGCGGCCGTTCCCCGGTTTGGATTCAATGGCGGCGCGTTATGCGCTGCAAAACTCGTGTGTTGCAAGTCTTGGGCCGGAACGCCGATCCGGCGCCCGGCCCAGGCACATAGGCTGTCGTTTCAAGCGGTCGTTCAGCCCTTGGTGACGTTCCACCAGGGAATGATCTCGGCCACCGGCAGCAGGTTGTTGATGTTCGTGCGCATCGCCGCGGGCTGCATCCACTGGCCGTAATAGAGCTGAGGCACGAACTTCCAGGCGTTGGCCTGTATCTGCTGGGCGATTTGCTTGCGCTCTTCCGGCGTGCCGGCCAGCGCCCATTTGGTGCGCAGCTCCTCGTGCAAAGAGTCGCTGGGCCAGCCGAACCAGGCCTTGTCGCCAGTCGCGGCGTGCGCGGCCAACAGGATCGGGTTGCCGATCGCCGAGCCACCCGACCAGGTGATGAACAGGTTCCAGCCACCCTGGTCCGGCGGGCTCTTGTTGGAGCGGCGCTGCACCACGTTGGACCAGTCCATCGCCTCGACCTGCACGTTAAGGCCCACCTGGCGCAGCTCCTGCGCCAGGATCTGCGCCGTGTTGCTCATGATCGCGATGTTGGTGGCCTGCATCAGCACGATCGGCTTGCCGTCGTAGCCCGCTTCCTTGAACAGGGCCTTGGCCTTCTCGAGGTTCTGGCCGCCCTTGAACCAATCGGTGTTGGCATCGTTTTCCATCGGCGTGCCCATGCCGAAGAAGGACGGGCAGGTGCGCGCGTATTTGGAATCTCCGAAGCTCGCCTTCATGTAGTCCGACTGCTTCACCAGGTACAGCAACGCCTGACGCGCCTTTTCGTTGTTGAAGGGCGGGTGCAGGAAGTTCGGCCGTATCTGGCCGACATTGCCCAGCGAATTCAAAACCTCGATCTTGATGTTCTTGTCGCCTTCGAGCTGCGGCAAAAGGTCGGTCGGCGGCACCTCGTAGAAGTCGATTTCGCCGGCCTGCAGCGCCGCAACGGCGGTCTGCGCGTCCGGCATGTTGACAAAGATCACGCGCTCGAGGTTGACCTTCTTGCCGCCGGCGATACCCGACGGCGCGTCGGCGCGCGGCACGTAGTCGGGGTTGCGATCATAGACGTATTGCGTGCCGGGCTTGGTTTCGTCGAGATTCAGCTTGAACGGCCCCGAGCCCACGACCTGGTCGATCTTCTGCATCGGATCGGTTTCGGCCTCTTTCTTGCGCATCATGAAGCAGACCGGCGTCGAGGTCTTGGCCAGCACTTCCAGCACCAGGCCATAACGTTCCTTCAGCTCGATGGTGAAGGTCTTGGCGTCCTTGGCGGCGATGTCCTTGACGCGCAGCATCATGTGCTGGCCGCCGCCGTCGCGCGCCGCCCAGCGCTTGAGCGACGGTACCACGTCGGCGGAGGTGACGGGCGTACCGTCGGTCCATTTCAGGCCGTCGCGCAGCTCGAACGTATAGGTCAGCTTGTCGTCCGACACGCCCCATTTGCCGACCATCTGCGGCTGCGGCTGTTGCTTGCCGTCGATGCCGAACAGCGTGTCGTACACCATGCCGCCGTGATAAGCGGTCATGTTGGCCGTGGTCCAAATCGGGTCGTAGGTCGGGATGTCGCCGTGGAACACGGCACGCACGGTGCGCGCGGCACTCGGCTTGGCCTGCGCGCGCACGATCGAGGGTGCTGCGATGACGGCGGCGGTGGCGATGCCGCCCTGCAAGGCGGTACGGCGCGTGATTTTCATGACGAAATGCTCCCCGTGGATTGACGCTTGGCCCGTCCCCGCGGCGGGCCCGTTACGCTTTCGATGATTAAGGCATTTGCCCCGGTCGCCCGCAAGCCCCTGGCGGCTACAGAATCAGCCCCGGCTTGGTGTGCTCGTCCAACGGCCAGATCGGACGCTGCACTTTCGTATAAGGAATCTTGCGATAGTCGCGGCTCAAGGGCCCGTCCGAATCTATATACAGCACGCGTTTGGCGATCGGTCCGAACGCCGCCATGAAATGGTTGGTCGATTTCACCAGCACGATCTTCTTCTGGCGCGGGTCGATGCCCAGGTTGGTGAACAGCTCCAGCCCCAGCGCTTGGGTGCGGTTGGTAATCAGCGCCACGTCGATGCCGCCGATGCGCACACCAGCGCAATCGCCCAGCGGAACCTGGGTCGGCCCGAAGCTCTGCCAGCAATCGCGCTTGAGGGCGATCACCTTGACCCGCGCATCGATCGGGGCGCCGGAGCTTGGGCCGATTTTGCCGCCGAGCCTAAGCGCGAACTCGGCGTTGAGCCCCGCGTCGAAGCACAACCGCACCGCGATCGGGTCCCAGATCGGCCCGACCGCCGCGTCGGCCGCCTGGCGCTCCATCATGCGGCGCAGGATCGACGTGTTGTCCGACGGCGCGCCGCCGCCCGCATTGTCGGCCGGGTCGGCCATCACCACGGGCGCCACGTTCGATTCCATCGCCACTTTGATGCCTTCGTCGATGCCATAGTAGCTGGGCATGGTCTTGCCGCGCATCGACACGAATTCCTCGCCGATTTTGGTCGCCAACGCGTCGCCCTTTTTCTTGTCCTCGTCCATCACGACAAGAATACGGCCGGTCAGTTCCGGCACATCGGCATAAGGGAAGCAGTGGCCGATGGAGATCGACAGGATGCCGCCCTTGCCTTCCATCGCCTTGATCTTGTCGACGAAGGCGCGCATCAGCGGCAGCGTCGTCGGATAGGAGCTGATTTGGCGGCAGTCGTACATCGACATGACGGGCTTGGCCTGGCCGCGCAAGGTCTTCAGCACGATGTCCAGCACGTCTTCCGCGCGCTCCACCACGTCGGTGTGCGGGAATTCCTTGTACAGCACGACGACATCGGCCAGCTTCACGCGCTTCAGCGTCAAGTGGCAATGCGGGTCGAGCTCCACGCCGATGATCGTCTTGGGGCCGACGAGCGCGCGCACGCGCTCGATGATGTCGCCTTCCACGTCGTCATAGCCGTGCGCGACCATCGCGCCGTGCAGGCCCAGCAGCACGCCGTCAACCGGCAGCGCGGCTTTCAACTGCCCTAGAATCTCGTCGCGCATGAACTCGTAGTCTTTTTTGTTGGTCGTGCCGGCGGGGCTGGCGGCGAAGCAGCTTCCCTCGATCAGGGTGAAGCCTTCCTTCTTGGCGCGGCGGCGCGCCACCCACAGCGGCGCGGTGCACATCTGCGGCGCCGCCTCGGGATGCTCACCCGGCCGCAGGAACACGCTGTCCTTATATCCTTGAAGGCTGGTGGGCAGCGGCGAAAACGTGTTGCTCTCGGTGGCGATGGTTGCGGCGAACAGGCGCATGGAGGTTCTTTCCCGTCGGTCGGTGGACCTAAGCGGCCGCCATCCTATTCAGCCCCGCGCCGCGAGGGAAGAACGCGGCCGCGCCAGGCGGAGAATCGGCCGCGACGCAACCCGGCGGAACTACCAGCGTAGGATCGCCGGCTCGTAGTCCTCGACGCGTTCCTTGATCTTCATCAGCGGCTCGATGCCGTAAAGCTTGCGCGCGTTCTCACCCAACAGCTTCTTCTGCACGGCTTGCGGCACGTCGAACTCGGCCATGTGGTGCAACCCGTCCCAGGCGTCTTCCGCGTCGTGATGCGGATAGTCCGACGACCAGATGGCGATGTCCTTGAACATGTCCCACAGGCGATAGACCAGCGTCTCGTCCGACTCGAAGCCGATGAAGCAGCGCTCGTTGAACGCCTCCACCGGGTCGCGGATCTGCCGGTTGTCGCGCTGGAACGCGAACAGGTTCGAAAAATTGGACGAGCGCTGCAGGATCAGCGGCAGCCACGAGGCGTTGGATTCCAGTACGCAGGCCTTCAGCTTCGGGAATTTGTCCAGCCACCCGGTCTGCACCACGACCGTCACCCAGGTCATCGCCTCCATCACGAAGCCCAGGGTCTCGGACGCGTCGATCGTCGGATCCATCGCCGCGGTGATGTTGGAAACGAACTGGCCGGGCGAATACACCACTGCCTCGTCGGTGAACATCAGCCCCTGGCCCGAGGTGCCTCGCGCCGCGGCCATGCGTTGCGCCCAATCGACGGTCAGCGCCTCGCGCGACGGGAAGGTGTGCATCGCCAGCACCAGGCCAAGCTCCTCGAACTCGCGCCACAGCGGGTCGAATTCGGCCAAAGTCGGGTAGCGGCCGTTCCAGAAGCAGGGGCGCACGGCGGCGGCCTTGAAGCCCAGCTTCGCCACGCGCTTGAGCTCGGCGATCGACTCCTCCACGCTTTGCAGCGGCAGAACGGCGCAGGGGAACAGGCGCTTGCGGTCGGCGGCGCAGTAATCATTGACCCAGTCGTTATAGGCGCGGCCTAGAATCGCCGCGGCCTTGGGATCGCGCACCAGCGCTAGGCGCACGAACCAGGTCGGGAACAGCATCACCTGGTCGGTGCCCAGCGCGTCCATGTCCTTCAGCCGCGCATGCGGATCGCGGCAGCCCAAGAGGCGGCCGAATTTCTGCTGCCATTCCTTGCTGCCCGGAGTCAGCCGGCCGACTTCTTTCTTGTCCCAGCGCGCCCAGCCCACCTCGGCGGCGTTCGATCGCTCGCGCGCCGCCGGAACCGCTCGGCCGTTGATCAGCAACAGGTCGCCGTCGGTGTGAAAGCAGAACTGCGTCTTGGCCCAGGCCCGCACCTTGCTGGGCAGGTATTCGTCCCACACCGCGGGCGGCTCCACCACGTGGCTGTCGCAGTCGAAAATCGGAAATGCTTTCTTGATGGCCATGACCGTTTCCCCAGCGAATTTCGTTTATGCGGATTGGCGGCTACTATAGGTCCGACTCTGCATGTCGATCAAACGGCCGGCGGCGGAGAAGGACGGGGCGATGCGGCGCAAGGCGGCCTTCTTCTATGACTATCCGGCAAGCGACGGCGACGTGTATGGGCAGGGCCGGCGCGAGCGTATCGCCTCCCTTGCCGAGATGTACCCGCATGTCGTCCATGCCGGTAATTTCGACCAGCACGCGCCGAAGCTCGGCGATATCGAGGCGATCTTCGCCACCTGGGGCATGATCCGGTTCGAGGATCGCCATTTCAAGGCGATGCCCAAATTGCAGGCCGTATTCTATTCCGCCGGCAACGTGAAGGCCTTCGCCGAGCCTTTGATCCAGCGCGGCGTGATCCTGGTCAGCGCCTGGGAAGCCAACGCCATTCCCGTGGCCGAGATGTGCCTGTCGCAGATCCTGCTGTCGCTACGCGGGTATTTCCGATCGGTGCGCCAGTACCGGCAGCTCAGGAGCTTCGACGCCAAGAAATTCCATCGCACCGGCGTCAACGGCGAAACCGTGGGCATGATCGGCATGGGCAAGATCGGCACGCGGCTAACGCGCCTGCTGGCGGACTATCCGCTCAAGGTGATCGCGCATGATCCGTTCCTGACCGCCGAACGTGCCGCCGCCCTGAAGGTCGAGCGTGTGTCGCTCTACCAGGTGTTCGAGCGCGCGTTGGTGGTCTGCAACCACATTCCCGACATCGCCACGACCAAGGGCGTGCTGGGTGCGCGGCAGTTCCGCGCGATGCGCGACGGCGCCACGTTCATCAACACGGGCCGCGGCGCGCAGGTGGTCGAGGACGATCTGGTTGCGGCTTTGCGCGCGCGGCCCGATCTGACGGCCCTGGTCGATGTCACCTGGCCCGAGCCGCCGCCGCCCGACTCAGCCCTTTGGCAATTGCCCAATCTGGTCATCAGCCCGCATATCGGCGGCACGGTCGGCGACGAGGCGGTGCGCCTGGCCGATCTGGCGATCGCCGAATACGAAGCCTGGGCTGCGGGCCGACCCTTGCGGCATCAGGTCACGGCCGAGGTGCTGGCGACCATGGGCTGATGCGCCAGGCGGCATACCGGCGACGCCAGGATCACCCCGGCCTGGATCAGAAACCCGCAAGCGGCGACGGCCAGGCAGGTCTCCATGCCGTAGAAGCCGCCGACCAGCGCACCGATCAAGGCGCCCAATGGGCGGGTCCCGGTCGCCATCAGGAACATGGCCGAGGCGCGACCGAGCAATTCCTGCGGCGTCACGGCCTGGCGCAATGTGGTGGTGCTGATGACCCAGAGGATCGGACCCACGCCGATCAGGAAGAAGCTGAGGCCCGCCAGCAGCACGGAAGGAATCCAGATCGTCGCCAGCATCGCCAGCGCGGCGGCAAACCCCGCGACCGGGCCAATGGCGATGACCGCCCCGAACGGCAAAGCGCGGATCATGCGGCCGGCGACCAGCGCACCCAGCACCATGCCGATGCCATGAGTCGCCAGCGTCGCACCCACTTCCGACGCCGATAGACCCAGGTGGTGGATCGCATAGGGCACGTACACGGCCTGGAGCACGAAGAACGCGGTGTTGAAAATCGCCTGGGTCAAAAACACCGGCAGCAGCAACGGGTGGCGCAGCACAAAACCGGCGCCCTCGCGCAAATCGTGCAGCGGGCGGCGCGGCGGCAAGACGGCGCGCGGCGGCTCGTTGAGGCCGGCGAGCAAAATCACCGCTATAAGCGACAGCGCCGCCGCGAATCCGAAGGCCGGTGAAGCGCCGGTCCAGCCGACCAACGCGCCACCCAGGGCCGGCCCGGCGACGAAGGCGACGGTGCGCGCCAGCTCGACCCGTGTATTGGCGGCGGCGAGCATCTGCCGCGGCACCAACGCCGGCACCAGGGAAGGCGCCGCCACGCTGTAGGCGATGGTGCCGCATGCGCCGATCAGCCCGAGCAGCGCCAGCAGCGGCAGCGACAATCCGCCGGAAACCGCCAAGACCAGGATCGCGGCAAGCGACGCGGCGCGCAGCGCCTCGGCCCCGGCCATCAGTCGCTTGCGCGACACCCGGTCGGCCAGCAGCCCGGCGGGAATCGCAAACAGCAGATAGGGCAGGGTCTGCATGGTCTGCAGCGCTCCGGTTTCGCCCGCGCCGGCACCCAGCGCCAGCACGGCCACCAGCGGCGCAGCCGCCAAGCCGATCTGCTCGGCGGATTGCGCCGCCAAGTTGGACCAAGCCAGGCGATTGAAGCCGGGGGGAAGGCGCGGTGCGCCGGTTGTGGACATGGCTGACCCTTCATGTGGTGAAGGGGCACCCTAGGCGTCGGTCAAAGCCGCCGCATTCCGGTTCTTGCTTGGATGCGCGTCAGATTTGGCCCGGTGCCTGCCGCATCAGGGCGGACGAGGTGGCGCGGGCGTATTCCGGCGCGACATGCACGTCCACCACCAGCGCGCCTTTGCGCATCTCGGCGATCGCCTGCTTCAGCGCCGCGTTCAGTCCCAGCACGCCATAGGTATCGGTGCGGCCGACGATCTATGGTATCGGGATTGCCGCGCGCCGACAGGGCCGCGCGCAGAGTGGCCCGCTTGACCGTCACCGTTCCTCCGTTCGTTCCCGTGATTTAGGCCCTGGAAATCAACGCGCTATAGATGAAAATTGCTGCCGCCGCCCCGCGCAATTTGCTACTAGCGGCCCGCGCCCGGAATGGCATCATACGGACGGGTTGGCGCCCAAAAACGAAACAAGCGGGAGGAAACAATGCACACGCATCGTCGCGCCTTGCGCGCCGGTCTTACGGGCCTTGCCATGATTGCCTTGGGCGTGCCGACGGCCCGGGCCGTGGACATCGAAATCTCGAACTACGGCGTGGGCACCAACGGCATGCCTTACGGTGTGGCCTTGAAGAAGGGATTCTTCAAGGAGGCCGGCATCGACATCACGGGCATCCGCAGCTCGCCCGGCGGTGCGCCGACCATCCGCAACCTTCTGGCCGGCGATCTGCCCTTTGCCGAAGCCGGATTGACCGCGATCGTAGCCGCGGTACGCGGTGGCGCCGATATCAAGATCATCGCCGGCACCACCAACACCACGGCCGAGATCGGCTGGGTGGTGAAAAAGGAATCGCCGATCAAGACCATCCAGGACCTGAAGGGCCGCAAGCTGGGCTTCACCAATCCCAACTCCACCACCCACGCGCTGGCGCTGATGCTGCTCGAGGCCGCGGGGCTCAAGCCCACCGAAGCGACCACGATCTCGACCGGCGGCTTTGGGCCGGGGCTGGCGGCGCTGGAGCACGGGGAACTCGATTGCGCGCCGTTCGCCGAGCCGCTTTACGCCGCGTCCAAGGGCAAGTACCGCCTGCTGGTCTGGTCGACCGACGTTCTGCCGGCGCTGGTCGATACGCTTGCGATCACGACCGAGCGCACCGCCAAGGCGAAGCCCGACTTCCTGAAAGGCATGCTCGCCGCACGGCGCAAGGCGGTGGAGTTCATGGCCGCCGATCCGCGCGGCGCGGCCGAGCTGATCGCCACGGACTACAAGGTCGAGCCCGCCGTCGCCGAGGAAGTCATCAAGCAGATGATGAAGAAGGCGACCAAGCTGAACATCGCGCATTGGGGCCTCGGCAACATCTATGTCGAGACGCTGGACAACCTGATTGCCGCGCAGAAGCTGCTCGGCAACGACGCCAGCAAAGTGGATTGGAGCAAGATGATCGATCAATCCTTCCTGCCGCAGGACCTGCGCACGAAGTTATGAACGAATGCAATCGGCCGTCCCGCGTTCGCCGCGCGAGACGGCCCATGAGCCCCACATGAGCGACGCGCATGTCGCCTTGAAAGGCGTCACGCGCGTCTATCAGCGCGCCGGGCAAGAGCCGCTTGAGGCTCTCGGCCCCATCGACCTCGATCTCAGCGCGGGCGAGTTCTTCGCCGTGGTCGGGCCGTCGGGCTGCGGCAAATCCACGCTGCTGGACGTGATCGCGGGGTTGTCGCAAGCCAGCGCCGGCACGGTTTCGATCGAGGGCAAGCCGGTGCGCGGGGTGGTCCCGGAAAGCGTGGGGGTGGTGTTCCAGGACGACGCCAGCTTCCCGTGGCTGACGGTCGAGGACAATATCGCCTTCGGCCTGAACCGCCAGGGTATGGACGCGGCCGAAACCAATCGCCGCGTGGCCCAAGCCCTGGCGCTGATGGGCCTCAACGATTTTGCGCGCGCCTATCCGGCGCAGCTCTCGGGCGGAATGCGCCAGCGCGTGTGCATCGCCCGCACCCTGGTGCTGCAGCCCAGGTTGATCCTGCTGGACGAGCCGTTCGGCGCGCTGGACCAGCAGACGCGCCTGTTGATGGGCGACGAGCTCTTGAACCTGTGGCGCAAGACCGGTGCCACGATCCTTCTCATCACCCACGCGCTGGACGAGGCGGCGATGCTGTCGGACCGCGTGGGGGTGATGTCGGCCAGGCCCGGGCGGTTCCTCGAAATCGTCGAGACCGGATGGCCGCGCGGGCGCGACAGCACCATTGTCGCCAGCCCGGATTTCGGGCGCGTCACCGGCCGCCTGTGGTCGCTGCTGCGCGCCGAATCGCTGAAGGCTATGCAATACCAGACCGGGGCGGCACGGCCATGAAGCTTGCCACCAAGCTTCGCGTCGCCGTGCTGATGGGGGCGGTCGGCCTGGTCGAAACGCTGTGCCAGACCGGCGCGATCGCCCGTTTCACCATGATCCCGCCGTCGGAAATGGCGTCGAGCCTGTGGCGGCTGCTCTACGCGGGCAAGCTGCAGACCGACATGACGCGCACGCTTTTGGCGGTTTGCGCCGCGCTTACCGCGGCGATCGTCGTCGGTTTCGTCGCGGGCGCCGTCGTGCACGCCATCCCGCGGGTGCGCCGCACGATCGATCCGCTGCTCTCGGCCTATTACTCGGTGCCGGTATTCGTGTTCTATCCGATGTTCATCGTGCTGTTCGGATTGAACGACATACCGAAGATCATCATCGGCTTTCTCTACGCCGTGGCGGCGATGACCATCAACACGCTGAACGGGCTGGACCGCGTGGCGCCGGTGCTGCTGAAAACCGCGCGCGTGTTCCGCATGGGGCGCGCGGCGACGGGATTCCGCGTCGTGCTGCCCGCAGCGGCGCCCTATCTCTTCACCGGCGTCAAGCTCGCGGTCGCCTATTCGTTCATCGGCGTGGTGGGCAGCGAGTTCATCCTGTCGAGCGGCGGATTGGGCTACCAGATCGGCTTCGCCTATCACAATTTCGACAATCGCACGATGTACGCGCTGATCCTGTTCATTCTGGGCTTGGTGATGATCGTGAACATGTCGCTGCATGCCTGGGAAAAGATGCTGATGGCACGGCGGGGCTATCAATGAAAACCGCCCTGCCGCAGGCCGGGCTGGGCGCGCGGGCGTTCGATTTCGCCGTCTTCGCCGGCCTTGTGCTCGCCGTCTGGCAGCTCGCGCACGTCGTGGGCGGCGAGGTCGCGATGACCAGTCCCTTAGGCACGCTCGTCTTCACCGCGCGCAGCATCGCCTCGGGCGAGCTGTGGCCGCATTTCGAGGCGACGCTCGGCGCCTTCGCCATCGCCTATGTGTTGGCCGCGTCGATGGGCGTGCTCGCCGGCGCGGTGCTGGGCTATCATCGCCTGTCGGGCGAGGTGGCCGAGCCGGTGCTGGTGGCGGTCTATTCGATTCCCAAGGTCACACTTTATCCGATCATCCTTTTATTCTTCGGCATCGGCATCGGCGCCGAGGTCGCGTTCGGCGCGTTGCACGGCGTAATCCCGATCACGCTGTTCACCATGAACGGGGTGCGCAACATCAAGCCGGTCTATATCAAGGCCGCGCGGACGATGCGCATCAGACCTTACGACCTGCTGCGCACCGTGCTGCTGCCCGCCACGCTGCCGGAAGTGTTCACGGGCCTGCGCGTCGGCTTTTCGCTGACGCTGATCGGAACGCTGCTCAGCGAGATGTTCGGATCGCGGCGCGGCATCGGCTTCATGCTGATGCAGGCGATCGGCCTGCACCATATGGACATCATCATGTCGCTGACGTTCCTGCTGGTGATGTTCGCGCTCATGGCCAACGCGGCGATGCTGGTGATCGATCACCGGCTACACCGCCGGGCCTGAGGCCTACGGTTCAGACCGCGATTTAACGTGATTTTTTATCAAGCAAGCATGATAAAAACTGCGTTGTAAAACAACGCACCGCGGCGCCAGCTAAACAAAAAACGAATACCCAGGCCCGTAAGCTGGCATGCGTGGAGGAACAATGCGGGATGCGGAAACGCCTCGGCTGGCGCTAATCGCGGCGCTGTCGCCGCCGGTGCGCCGGGCGTTGACGCATATCGCCGCGAACTACGCGACGCCTGTCACGCTTGGCGATCTGGCGGCGCTGACCGGGCGCACGCCGTTCCAGTTGATCCGCGCATTCCGCAAGGAGCTTGGTGTCACGCCGCATGCCATGCTGATCCGCCTGCGCGTGCGCCGCGCGGCCGAACTGCTGGCCGCGGGCGTGCCGATCGCCGGCGTCGCGGCCGATCTTGGCTTCGTCGATCAGACGCATTTCAGCCGCCACTTCAAGCGCATCCTCCGCCAGACGCCAGGCCGCTTCCGCAACGCGGTCCGCGCCGGCCTGTTGCTGCAGGGTCCGGCCGTCAACTCCTTCGCCTGAGTTCGGCTCCGCTATCGGCCGCGCCCTTCTTCCAGCCCGGGCGAGGTATCTGATAGGATATATCGCTTGACCGGTGGGAGAGGCGGCCATGAACCGAACGCGATTCGCGTGGGCCATCCTGGGCGCGGCTATGGCGCTGCTGTCCGCTTGCGCCGTGCGCGCCGAGGACGCGCCGGCGGTCGCCGCCGCATCCGACCTGAAATTCGCGCTCGAGGAAATCGCCGGCAAGTTCCGCGCCGAACAGGGACGCGCGGTAAAGCTGGTGTTCGGCTCGTCCGGTAATTTCGCGGCGCAGATCGCCCAGGGCGCGCCGTTCCAGATGTTTCTGTCGGCGGACGAGGAGCTCATCGCCAGGCTCGCAGACCAGGGCAGGGCCTTGGATCGCGGGACGCTATACGCTGTGGGTCGCATCGTGCTGTTCGCGCCCAAGGGATCGCCGTTGAGGGTCGATGAAAAGCTGGTCGATCTCAGCGCGGCCATCGCCGATGGGCGGATCAGGCGTTTCGCCATCGCCAATCCCGAGCACGCGCCCTATGGCCGCGCCGCCGAGCAGGCCTTGCGCGCGCTGGGCTTATGGGACGCGCTGAAGCCGAAGCTGGTGCTGGGCGAGAACGTGTCCCAGGCCGCGCAGTTCGCGGCCACCGGCTCGGCCGAGGGCGGCATTTTCGCCTATTCGCTGGTCCTGTCGCCCAGCGTCGGAGGACTGGGCGAGTACGCGCTGCTGCCGGACTCCTTGCATCAGCCCCTGCGCCAGCGCATGGCGCTGCTGAAAGGGGCGGGCGCCACGGCCCAGGCCTTCTACGCCTATGTGCAAACGCCTGAGGCGCGCGCCGTGTTCCGGCGCTTCGGATTCATCCTTCCCGGCGAGGGTCTCTAAGGATGGATTGGCCGGCGCTTACGCTATCGCTGCGCCTGGGCGCGCTGACGGTGCTGATCCTATTGCCGATCGGCATTTTTCTAGGCCGCGCGCTGGCCTGGTCGAAAATTCCCGGGCGCGGTTTTGTCGAGGCGATGTTGACCCTGCCCCTGGTGCTGCCGCCCACGGTGCTGGGCTATTACTTCCTGGTCGCGTTCGGCGGCGCCTCGCCGCTGGGCCAGGCGTTCCACGCGATCTTCGGCCAAACGCTGGTGTTCAGTTTTTCCGGCCTGCTGGTCGCCTCGGTGATCGTCAACTTGCCCTTCGCGGTGCAGCCCATGCAACGGGCGTTCGAGGCGATCCCCGACGAGCTGCGCCATGCCGGGGCGTGCTGCGGGCTCAGGCCCTGGCAGGTGCTGCTGCGCATCGACCTGCCTTTGGCCTGGCCCGGCATCGTCACCGGGCTGGTGCTGACCTTCGCGCACACGCTGGGCGAGTTCGGCGTGGTGCTGATGGTCGGCGGCAGCATTCCGGGCGAAACGCGCACCATTGCCATCGCCATCTACGACCGGGTGCAGGCCTTCGACAATTCCGGCGCGGGCATCATGGCCGCGCTGCTGCTGGTGCTATCGCTGCTGGCGCTGGGCGTCACCTATATGCTGTCCAGCCGCGTCGGGCGGCGGCATGGATAGTTCGCCTGAATTGCGGGTGCGTCTTCGGCAAAAAGCGCCGATACCTCTGGACGCCGAGATCGCCTGCGCGCCGGGCGAGGTTCTGGCGCTGGTCGGCCCATCGGGCAGCGGCAAATCGACCGTCCTGCGCGCCATTGCCGGCATCTATCGGCCGCGCGAAGGCCTTGTGGAATGCGGCGGCGAGACCTGGCTGGACACGGAAAAAACGCTCGACCTGCCAACGCACCAGCGCGCGGTCGGGTTGGTGTTCCAGAGCTATGCGTTGTTCCCGCATATGACGGCCATGGGCAACGTCATGGCGTCGCTCGGCCATTTGCCGAAGGATCAGCGTGCAGAGGCCGCGCACGGCTGGCTCGCGCGCGTGCACCTCGCGGGGTTGGAGGCGCGCAGGCCAGCCGAGCTTTCCGGCGGCCAGCAGCAGCGCGTGGCCGTGGCCCGCGCGCTGGCGCGCAATCCGAAGGTGCTGCTGCTGGACGAGCCATTCTCGGCCGTCGACCGCTCGACCCGCCAGCGGCTTTACCGCGAGCTGGCGGAACTGCGCGGCGAAGTCCGCGTGCCGATCATGCTGGTCACCCACGATCTGGACGAGGCGGCGCGGCTCGCCGACCGCATGACCATCCTGCGCCAGGGCCGCACGCTGCAAAGCGGCCCGCCGCACGACGTTATGGCCCGGCCCGCGAGCGTCGAAGTCGCGCGGCTGGTCGATCTGCGCAACATCTTCACCGCGCGGGTCAAGGCGCACCGACCCGAGACGAACGCAACGCTAATCGAATGGGGACCGTTAACGCTGGAAGCGGCGCATCGGCCCGATTTCGCGGCAGGCCAATCTGTCGCCTGGAGCATTCCGTCGGCGCGCGTCGTGCTCCACCGGCGCGACCGGCCGTCGCGCGGGGAGGCCGAGAATCCCGTGCCGGGAGCCGTCGCCGAATATGTGCGGCTGGGCGATGCCGTAAGCCTCGGTGTGCGGCTTACCTGGGAGTCTTCGCTGCTGCTGTTTCTGACCGTGCCGCTGCATGTGGCGCAGCGCAACGGCCTGGCGCTGGGCGTTTCCGTGACCGCGTCGCTGCTCAGCGAGGCGATCCACCTGATGCCGCCCGCGGACGACGAATAAAGTCTTAGTCGATCGGCGCGCGCTTGGCCTTGGCCGCGACCGAAGGGGCCAGGTTCCTTTCCAGGCCGTGCAATTGCCGGCCGACGGCCTTGCGCGCGGTTTTCTCGATCATGCGATAAAGGCGCAGCACGTCGCGTCCCAGCGCCGTCAGCCCCGCGCCGCCGCCGCGCTTGCCGCCGTGCTGGGTTTCGATCAGCGGCGCGCGGAAGGCCTGGCGCAGCCCCTCGATCAACAGCCAGGCGCGGCGGTAAGAAATGCCCATCGCGCGGGCCGCCGCGGTGATCGAGCCGTGCCGGTCCACCAGCTCCAGCAGACGCGCCTTGCCGGGCCCCAGCGCCCCATGTGCGCCGAACGCCACCCGGATCATCAATCGCGCGCGCGCCATGCGCCGATGATAGCGCAAACCGGCCATGCATTGCCGCCCTCTGTCTTGCCGCGCCGCCCGGGCTTGCTCTACTGTCCGGCGCTTGAGATCGGAACCGCGCGGGGCATTCTCACTTGGCTAGCGGCAGATATTCCGCCTTCCGGCTTCTGGCCGAGGGCCTGGGCGGCCATCGTGGCTGGGGTCGCGCATGGCGCGATCCGGCGCCAAAGCCCGCCTACGACGTCGTCATTATCGGCGGCGGCGGGCACGGGCTCGCCTCCGCCTATTACTTGGCCAAGGAGCACGGCATCGCCAATGTCGCGGTGCTGGAGCGCGGTGCGATCGGCCTTGGCAACACGGGCCGCAATACCACGATCGTGCGTTCAAACTACCTTTATCCCCAGAACAACCGCTTCTACGAGAAGTCGCTGCAGTTGTGGGAAGGGCTGGAGCAGGACCTGAACTTCAACGTGATGATGAGCCAGCGCGGCGTGCTGAACCTGTTCCATTCCGACAGCCAGCGCGACCAGTACGCGCGGCGCGGCAATTCGATGCGGCTCAACGGTATCGATGCTGAGCTGCTGGACCGCGAGCAGGTTCGGCGCCTGGTGCCGATCCTCGATTTCGACAACGCGCGGTTCCCGATCTATGGCGGCCTGTTGCAGAAGCGCGGCGGCACGGCGCGGCACGACGCGGTAGCCTGGGGATTCGCGCGCGGCGCCGACAAATACGGCGTCGACATCATCCAGAATTGCGAGGTCACGAGCATCCGCATGACCCGGGGCTGGGTGGTGGGCGTGGAGACCACGCGCGGCTATATCGCCGCCAAGAAAATCGGCATCGCCGTGGCGGGCCACACCTCGCATGTCGCTTCGATGGCGGGCCTGCGTCTGCCGGTCGAAAGCCACATCCTGCAGGCCTTCGTCAGCGAAGGGTTGAAGCCGCTGATCGACGGCGTGGTCACGTTCGGCGCCGGCCACTTCTATATGAGCCAGTCCGACAAAGGGGGCCTCGTCTTCGGCGGCGGGCTCGACGGCTACAACTCCTACGCACGGCGCGGCAATCTGCCGACCGTCGAGCACGTATGGACCGAAGGCGTGGCGCTGATTCCGGCGCTGTCGCGCGTGCGCGTGCTGCGGCAATGGGCCGGCGTGATGGACATGACCTTCGACGGCTCGCCCTTGATCTGCAAAACGCCGGTCGAAGGCCTCTATCTCAACGGCGGCTGGTGCTATGGCGGGTTCAAGGCCACGCCAGGCTCGGGCTGGTGCTTCGCCCACACCATCGCCAAGGACGCGCCGCACGAATTGAACGCCGCCATGACCATCGAGCGGTTCCGCCAGGGCCGCACGATCGATGAAAAGGGCGCCGGGCCCTTCCCCTGGCTACACTAGGGCCGCTGGCATGCATCGCATTTCCTGCCCGTTCTGCGGCGCGCGCGACGAGATCGAATTCCACTATCGCGGCGACGCGACGGTCTTACGCCCGGCTCCTGGCGCCGAAGCCGAGGTGTTCTACGACTACGTCTACACGCGCGACAATCCGATGGGCTGGCATATCGAGTGGTGGCACCACGTTTCGGGCTGCCGGCAATGGATCAAGGTGCTGCGCAACACCGCAACGCACGAAATCAAGGCCGTGAGCAAGGCGCAGGACAAAATAGAGAAGCCGCGATGACCCAGCCCATGCGCCTGTCATCCGGCGGCCGCGTCGACCGCACGCGCCGCATCGAATTCCGCTTCGACGGCCAAAGCTTCGAGGGCCATCCCGGCGATACGCTGGCCTCGGCCTTGCTCGCCAACGGCGTGCGGCTGATGGGCCGCAGCTTCAAGTATCACCGTCCGCGCGGCGCGCTGACCGCCGGACCGGAAGAGCCGAGCGCGCTGGTCGAATTGCGCTTGGGCGCGCGGCGCGAGCCGAACACGCGCGCCACCGTGGCCGAGCTGTTCGACGGGCTGGAAGCCAAGAGCCAGAACCGCTTTCCCTCGCTCGAGTTCGACATCGCCGCGATCAATTCCCGCCTGTCGCGGTTCCTGCCCGCGGGGTTCTACTACAAGACCTTCATGTGGCCAGCCGCGTTCTGGGAGAAAGTCTACGAGCCGCTGATCCGCCGTGCCGCCGGCCTGGGCCGCGCGGCCGCCGAGCCCGATCCCGACGAATACGAATCGATGCACGCGCATTGCGACGTGCTGGTGGTGGGCTCGGGCGCGGCGGGACTGGCGGCCGCCCGCGCCGCGGCCGCTTCGGGTGCGCGGGTGATTTTGGCCGAGCAGGATTTCGAGCTGGGCGGCGGCCTGTTGCTCGACCCGGCGCGCGAGGCCTGGCGCACCGAGATGGTGCTGACGCTGGCGGCGATGTCTGATGTGAAACTTTTGCCGCGCATGACGGTGGTCGGTTTCTACGAGCATAACGTGCTGGGCGCGGTCGAGCGCGTCGGCGACCACCTGGCCGAGCCGCCACCCTATAAGGTGCGGCAGCGATTCTGGACCATCCGCGCCAAGCAGGTGGTGCTCGCCACCGGCGCGACCGAGCGCCTGATCGCCTTCCCCGGCAACGACAAGCCGGGCGTGATGCTGGCCTCGGCGGCGGAGACCTATGTGCGGCGTTTCGGCGTCGCGCCGGGTAGCCGGGCCGCGTTCTTCGTCAACAACGACTGGGCCTATTATGCCGCTTTCGCGCTCAAACAGGCGGGCATCGACGTGGCCGCGATCGTCGACGTGCGCGCCGAAACCGCGAAAGCCGTCGCGGCGCACCATCTCGGCATCCCTTTAAGCCTCGGTTGCGAAATCGTCGATGTGCAAGGCGGCAAGAGCGTGAGGGGCGTCACGGTCCGCAAGCGCGACGGCAGTGGCGTGAGTTCGCTGGAATGCGACCTGCTGTGCGTGTCGGGCGGGCACGATCCCGCCGTGCACCTCGCCAGCCATACCCGCGCGCCGCTGATCTGGTCGCGCGAGCTCGCCGCTTTCCTGCCGGGCAAGCCGGTGCAGGCCGAACGCTCGGCCGGCGCGGCGCGCGGCGTGTTCGGCATAGCGGCGGCGGCGCGCGACGGAGCCGAGGCTGGCGCGGCGGCCGCGGAAGCGACGGGATTCAAATCCGCCGCCGGGTTCGCGTTGCCCGCGCCGGACGACGCGCATCACACGTCGCTTGAGCCGTTCTGGGAAGTGCGCGGGCCGGGAATGAATGGCGGGAAAAGCTTCGTCGATCTGCAGAACGACGTGACATCAGCCGATATCCGCCTGGCGCATCAGGAAGGCTATGAGCATGTCGAACACGCCAAGCGCTACACCACCCACACCATGGCGACCGATCAGGGCAAGACCGGCGGCATCGTCGGCGTGGCGGTGCTGGCCGCGGCGCGCGGCGACTCCATCGAGAAGGTCGGCCTGCCGACCTATCGGCCTTATGTCACGCCCGTTACCTGGGGCGCGGTGGCGGGACGCGAGGTCGGCAAGCATCTGGTGCCGACGCGCCGCACCCCGATGCATCAATGGCATTTGCGCCGCGGCGGCGTGTTCCTTGAGACCGGGCTGTGGCTGCGGCCGCTCTACTACACGACCACCGGCGAAACCGGATGGGAACCGATCTTGCGCGAGGCACGCGCCGTACGCCGGGCCGTCGGCATTTGCGACGTCTCGACCCTCGGCAAGATCGACGTGCAAGGGCCGGACGCCGCCGTGTTCCTCGACCGCCTTTACACCAACACCTTCTCCACGCTGCCGGTCGGCAAGGCGCGGTACGGATTGATGCTGCGCGAGGACGGCATGGTGTTCGACGACGGCACCACTTCGCGCCTGGGCGAGCAGCATTATCTGATGACCACCACCACGGCCAAGGCCGCCGAGGTGCTCGAGCACATGGAATACCACGCGCAGGTCGCCTGGCCCGAGCTCGACGCGCAGTTCTCGACCGTCACCGACCAGTGGGTGCAAATGTCGGTCGCGGGGCCGCGTGCGCGCGACACGCTGCTGAATTGCGTCGCGGGGCTCGATCTGTCCAATTCGGCGTTTCCGTTCATGGCCATCGGGGCGGGCGAGGTGGATGGCTGTCCGGTGCGCGTATTCCGCGTCAGCTTCTCGGGCGAGCTGGCCTACGAGATCGCGACGCCCGCGGGATACGGCGAGCGCGTGTGGCGCGCGATCATCGAGGCCGGCGCGGCGTTCGGCATTCTGCCCTACGGGCTCGAGGCGCTGAGCCTGCTGCGCGTCGAAAAGGGCCACGTCGCGGGACCGGAGCTGAATGGCCAGACCACGGCGCGCGACCTGGGCATGGAAAAAATGCTGAAAAAACAGGGCGACTATATCGGCCGCGTTCTTGCCGAGCGCCCGGGCCTGACCGATTCCCGCCGGCCGCGCCTGGTCGGCATCCGCGCGGTCGATCCCAGTTTCGAAAAACGCCTGCGCGGCGGCGCGCATCTCGTGGCATCGCGCGACTCGATCGACAGTTTGGGTTGGGTCACCAGCGTCACGCGCTCGGTCGAGCTGGAAAACTGGATCGGCCTCGCCATGCTGAAGCGCGGGCCCGACGACAAGGGCAAGCGCCTGTACGCCGCCTATCCGCTGAAGAACGAGACGGTCGAGGTCGAGATCACCAGCCCGCACCATATCGACCCGGAGAACGCGCGTGTCCGCGCCTGAGCCGCGCTCGGTCCTGGCGCACGCCATGCCGCGCGGGCGGCACGGCGCGGGCGGCGATCATCCCGTGTCGATCCGCGAACGGCGGGTGGCGGTCGTCCAGCTTCAGGCGCGCAAGGGCCGCGAAGGCGACGTCGCCACGGCGATCCGCAGCGGCCTGGGCCTGGAATTGCCGCCGCCCGGGCGGGCGACGACCACGGGCGAGCTGGCGGCGATTTGGATTCAACCCGGCGCGTGGCTGCTGCTCGAGCCGTGGCGCGAAGTGGACGCGCTGATGCGCAAGGTCGACAAGGCCTGCCACGAAGCGGCCGGCATCGCCGCCTCGCTGGTCGACCAGACCGGCGGCAAGGCGGTGCTGCGCGTTTCGGGCCGCCATGCGCGCGCTGCGCTGGCCAAGGGCTGCCGCGTCGATCTCAATGCCCGCGTGTTCAAGCCGGGAAGCGCCGCCGTGACGCCTATAGCGCATGTCAACGTCGTTTTGGCGCAAGCGGACGACGCGCCGAGCTTCGATCTTGTCCTGCCGTCGAGTTTCGCCGGGAGCTTCACCGAATGGCTGCTGAAATCGGCCGGCGAATTCGGCTACGTCATCGAATAACGCGGCGCGTCCGCTCCAGGGGATCGTCAAGGCAATGGCAACGAAAACGCGGGTGGTGGTGATTGGCGGCGGGGTGGTGGGATGCAGCGCGCTGTACCACCTGACCAAGCTTGGTTGGAAGGACGCGGTGCTGCTGGAGAAGTCCGAGCTTACCTCCGGCTCCACCTGGCACGCGGCGGGCGGCATCCACACGCTGAACAGCGACGCCAACGTGTCGCGCCTGCAGAAATACACCATCGACCTGTATCGCGAGCTGGAACAGATCACCGGCCAATCCTGCGGCATCCACCTGACCGGCGGGCTGATGCTCGCCAGCACGCAAGAGCACCTGGACTTCATCAAGCTGGTGCGCTCGCGCTCGCGCTATCTGGGATTCGAGACCGAGATGATCTCGCTGACGGAGGCGAAAAAATATAACCCGCTGATCGAGCCGCAGCATTTCGTGGGCGCGCTGTGGCGCGGCGACGGCGGGCATGTCGATCCCTCGGGCGTCACGCAAGCCTATGCCAAGGCCGCGCGCCTGGGCGGGGCGCAGGTGCACCGCTTCACCGCCGTGAAATCGCTGACCCAAAACGCCGATGGAAGCTGGCTGGTCTCGACCGACAAGGGCGACTGGCACGCCGAGCATGTGGTGAACGCCGCGGGCCTGTGGGCGCGCGAAATCGGCCACATGGCGGGCATCGAGCTGCCGGTGCTGGCGATGGAGCATCACTACATCGTCACCGAGGAAATCCCCGAGGTCGCCAACCACGGCAAAGAAGTGCTTGCAACGCAGGATTTCACCGGCGAGATCTACATGCGCCAGGAAGGCAAGGGCGTCCTCTTGGGTACTTATGAACAGGCATGCGTGCCCTGGTCGCCCGACAAGACGCCGGACGATTTCTCGATGGAGCTGCTGCCGCACGATCTGGACCGCATCGCCCCGTCGCTCGAGCTTGGCTTCGCGCATTTCCCGGCCGTGGGGCGCGCGGGCATGAAGCGCATCGTCAACGGCCCGTTCACCTTCGCGCCGGACGGCAACCCGCTGGTCGGGCCGGTCAGGGGCTTGCGCAATTTCTGGTCGGCCTGCGGCGTGATGGCCGGCTTCGCGCAAGGCGGCGGCGTGGGCCTGGCGCTCTCGCGCTGGATGGTCGAGGGCGATCCCGGCTCCGATGTGTTCGCGATGGACGTGTCGCGCTTCGGCAGCTTCGCCACGCGCAAATACACGCATATGAAGGTGCAGGAAAATTACAAGCGCCGCTTCAGGCTCACCTTCCCGAACGAGGAACTCACCGCCGCGCGTCCCCTGCGCCGCGCGCCGTCATACGACCGGTTGAAAGCGATGGGCGCGGTGTTCGGTGCCAGCTTCGGCCTGGAGGTGCCGCTGTGGTACGCGCCCAAGGGCGTCGAGCCGATGGAGACTCCCACCTATCGCCGCTCCAACGCCTTCGCCGTTGTGCGCGAGGAATGCAACGCGGTACGCAACGCCGTCGGCATCATGGACATCTCCGGCTTTGCCAAATATTCGATCGAAGGCCCGGGCGCCGAGGAATGGCTCAACAAGCTGCTTGCCAACAAGATGCCCAAGCCCGGGCGCATGATCCTGGCGCCGATGCTGAACGAACGCGCGCGGATCATCGGCGATTTCACCGTGGCGCGACTCGGCCCGGAGCGTTTCTACATGATCGGCTCGGGCGTGGCCGAGGTCTATCACATGCGCTGGTTCGACAAGCAGCTTCCGCCCGCGGGCGTGGCCTTGCGCAGCCTGTGCAGCGCCATGAACGGCTTCATGGTCGCGGGACCGAAATCGCGCGAGCTGTTGCAGAAACTGGTGCGCGAGGACCTGTCGAACGACAAGTTCAAGTTCTTCGCCGCGCGCGAGATGGCGGTGGGAATATGCCCCGCCATCGTGCTGCGCGCGAGCTATACCGGCGATCTGGGCTACGAAATCTGGATTACGCCGGATTACCAGGTCGCGCTTTACGACAGCCTGGTCGAAGCGGGCAGGGATCTCGACCTCAGGCATTTCGGCAACCGCGCGCTGATGTCGCTCCGCCTAGAAAAAGATTATGGCGCGTTCTTCCGTGAATTCCGCCCAGACTACACCCCCGTGGAAGCGGGGCTCGACCGCTTCGTCGGCTACGACAAATCCGATTTCGTCGGCCGCGCGGCGGCCCTGGCCGAACGCGGTAAGGAACCGCAGCGCAAGCTGGTCAAGATGATCGTCGACGCCAACGGCGCCGACGTCGTGGGTTACGAGGCGATCCTCAAGGACGGCAAGGCGGTGGGGCAGGTGACGTCCGGCGGCTTCGCGCATTGGGCGCAAAAGAGCATCGCCATGGGCTATGTGAAGCCGGAATACGCCAGGGACGGAGAGGAGCTGAAAATCGACATACTGGGCGAGGAGCGCGCGGCGCGCGTGCACCTGACGCCCCTGTTCGACGCGAACGGCGGCAGGCAACGCGGCTAGCGGAGGGGAGATATTTGTCCTCGTCCTTCGACAAGCTTAGGACGAGGACAATTGCAAATGCTCCTCATCCTGAGCCTGTCGAAGGATGAGAAGCCGGAGCCAGAACGCGCCATGACGGTTCGTTGATGACCGGCGAAATCAGGAGCATGATCCCGGGCAAACTAGAGCCAGGGGAGGAGAGCATGAAGTCCCAGGTCTTGCGGTTGCGCGCCGCTCTGATTGTTGTGATTCTGTCGCTCAGCGCGGTTGCGGCCGAGGCGCAAAATTATCCCGCCGCGAAGGAAGGCGACTGGATCGCCTAGGATTTCAAGTTCCACACCGGCGAGACGCTGCCTGAGCTGCGCATGCACTACCGCACGGTCGGCGAACCGACGGGCGAGCCGGTGATCGTCCTGCACGGCACCACCCAAAACGGCGGCGCCATGCTGAGCCCCGCCTATGCCGGCGAGCTGTTCGGCCCCGGCCAGCCGCTCGACGCAAGCAGGTACTTTATCGTCCTACCCGACGCCATCGGCCACGGCAAATCGGCGAAACCGTCGGACGGCATGCGCGCCAAGTTCCCGCGCTACAACTACGACGACATGGTCGCCGCGCAATAATAGGCTGGCGACCGAGGGTCTGGGCATCCGCCACGCGCGGCTGGTGACCGGCAACTCGATGGGCGGCATGCATACCTGGATCTGGGGCGTCGCCCATCCCGGCTTCATGGACGCGCTCGCGCCCATGGCCGCGCAGCCCACCGAGATGTCCAGCCGCAACTGGATGATGCGCCGGCTGATCATCGACTCGATCCGCAACGACCCGGAATGGAACAACGGCGACTACACGACGCAGCCGAAGGCGTTCAAGGTGGCCAGCGTGTTCTTCGGCATCGCTACAAACGGCGGCACGCTGGCGTACCAGAAAATGGCGCCGACGCGCGACCTGGCCGACAAGCTGCTTGATGCGCGGCTGGACGCGCCCTTCACCGCCGACGCCAACGACTTCCTGTACCAGTGGGATTCCTCGCGCGACTACAGTCCCGCGCCCGGCCTCGAACGTATCCAGGCCGCCTTGCTGGCGATCAACTCGGCCGACGACGAGCGCAACCCGCCGGAAACCGGCATCATGGAGCGGGAGCTGAAGCGCGTGAAGAACGGGAAGCTGTACCTGATCCCGGCCAGCGAGGAAACGCGCGGCCACGGCACGACGGGCATGGCTAAGTTCTACAAGCAGCAGCTTCAGGAATTGCTGGCAAGCGCGCCCAAGCGGACGATGTAAGCGCGCCTAGAAGTCGGTCTTCACGCCGCCTTCCGATTTGCGCCGCGCGACGAACTCGTCCAGCGCCGCCTCGGCCGCCTGGTCCATCGCCGGGCGCTCGTAACGCGCGAGCGTCTCTTTCCACAAACGATTGGCTTTTTCCATCGCCGTGGGCGATCCGGCCTCGCGCCAGGATTCGAAATTGCGCCAGTCCGAGATCAGCGGCGCGTAGAACGCCGTCTTGAACCGCGCCTGGGTGTGCGCCGCGCCGAAATAATGCCCGCCCGGGCCCACTTCGCGCATTGCGTCCAACGCTAGCGTCTCCTGGCTCACTTCCAGCGGCTCCAGAAAATTGGCGATCATTTGCAGCAAATCGACGTCCACGATAGTCTTCTCGAAAGACGCGGTCAGACCGCCTTCCATCCAGCCGGCGGAATGCAGGATGAAATTTCCGCCGCCCATGACAGCGCCCCACAGCGAGAACACGGACTCATACGCCGCTTGCGCGTCCACCGTATTGGCGGCGCAGGTGTTGGACGTGCGGTAGGGCAGGCGATAGCGCCGCGCCAATTGCCCGCCGATCATTGCCGACTTCATGTATTCCGGCGTGCCAAAGGCCGGCGCACCCGACTTCATGTCGACGTTCGAGGTGAACCCGCCATAGACCACCGGCGCGCCGGGCTTGACGATCTGCGTGAAGGCGATGCCGCATAGCGCCTCGGCGTTCTGCTGCGCCAGCGCGCCCGCCACCGTCACCGGCGCCATCGCGCCGGCCAGCGTGAACGGCGTCATGATGATCACTTGGCCGCGCGCCGACATCTCCATGATCCCCTGCAGCATCGGCGAGTCGAGCCGAAGGGGAGAAGAAGAATTGATCACCGAGATCAGCGACGGCTCCTTGTCCAGCTGTTCCGCCGAGATGCCGCGCGCCAGGCGCGCGATCTCCAGCGCGTCGCGGTTGCGCTGGCGGCCCAGCGAATAGCAATGGAACGCCTTGTCCGTCAGCTTGGCCAAGTCACCGAGGCAATCGAGATGCCTGATCGAGGCGTGTAAATCGACCGGCTCGACCGGATAGCCGCCGGTCATGTGAATGATGTTGAAGCTCTGCGCCAGCTTCACCAGATTGCGGAAGTCCTCGTGGCTGCCGGGGCGCCGCCCCTTGTCCATGTCCGAGCAGTTCGGCGCGCTGGCGACCTGGGCGAAGATCACGTTGTCGCCGCCGAAGGAAAGATCGTGTGCCGGGTTGCGCGCGTGCAGCGTGAACTCGGCCGGGGCGGTCTTGATCTTTTCCTGGATCAGCCCGCGGTCGAAGCGCACGCGATTTGTTCCGACCTCCACTTGCGCACCGGCCGATTTCGCCAGTTGACGCGCGTCGGCGTCGAGGAAATCCATGCCGATTTCCTCCAGGATGGTCAGCGCCGCCTCGTGGATCGCTTCGATCGCTTCGGCGCCGACGATCTCGACCGGCTTGAACGGGCGGCGCGGCTGGCGGAACGGCGCCTGATGCGACGCTCCTTGTCCTTCACGCGACGTGCGCCGCGCCCGGCCGCGCCGTTCCGCGCCCGCGCCTTGCCGTTCCGACGTGTCGGTCATATCGTAGCCGCCTCGCGCGTCATGCATGCCAAAGTAAACCGCCGTGAAAATCGCCGCCATCGAAATCACGCAGCATCAGCTTCCGCTCGATCCGCCGTTCAATCCGAGCTGGTCGTCGAAGCCGCGCGCGAAATTCGACGCCACTATCGTTCGCGTGCGCACCGACGAGGGGATCGAGGGCGTCGGCTCGGGCGACTACATGCTGGGTTTCGCCGGGCACGAGCATCTGTTCATCGGCCAGGACCCAATGCGGCTGGAGCGTCATTGGCGCGTGCTGAGCCACATCAATCTGCACTACGGCCGCTGCTGGCCGCTCGATCTCGCGCTGTGGGACCTGGCCGGCAAGATCGCGGACCAGCCCTGCTGGAAACTGCTGGGCGGGATGAGCGACCGCACGGCCTGTTACGCTTCCACCGGCACGCTGCGCCCAGGCAAGGAGCTCGCCGCGCACGCCAAGCGCGTCGTCGCCAAGGGCTTCAAGGCGATGAAAATCCGCTTCCGCGAGGGCAAATGGCGCGACGGCGTAAAGACGCTGGAAGCGGTGCGCAAGGCGGTCGGCGACAAGCTTGATCTCATGGTCGATTGCAACCAAGGCTGGCGCTTTCCCTGGGACACCGGCTCGCCCTGGACGCTGAAGGACGCGCTGACGGTGGGGCGCGAGCTCGAGCGCCTGAACGTCTATTGGATGGAGGAACCGCTGCACCGCGCCGACCGCGCGGGCATGAAGGCGCTGCGCGCGGCGCTGGATATCCGCGTTGCCGGCGGCGAGCTGAACCGCGAGATGTCCGAGCTGCGCGACGTGATCCAGGAGGGCTGCCTCGACGTGGTGCAGCCCGACGTGGTGTCGATCGGCGGCATCACCGGCCTCTTGAAAGTCGCCCAGATGGCGGCGCTGAACAACGTCGACTTCACGCCGCATGCCTGGGGCAACGGCATCGGGTTGTTGGCCAACGCGCATCTCAAGGCCGGCGCGTCCGATGGCAGTTACCTGGAATTTCCCTGGGACCCGCCGGAATGGACCATCGAGCGCCGCGACTTCATGCTGGAAACTCCGGCGGACGTGGACCGGAACGGCGACTTGGTGCTGGGCAATGCGCCCGGCTTGGGATTTGAACTCGACGAAAAAATGCTGAAGAAAACACGAGTGGACGGGCGGACCGTCCGCTCGAACAACTGAGGTAACGCGCATGGCCGATGTCTTCAAGGATCCACGCAAGAAGGAATACCTGAACACCACGGGCAAGGGCCTCAAAAGCCCGATACCCCTTGACGTGCTGAAGAAGGCGCGCGCCTACCGCCAGGGCCGCATCCGCGCGCAACTGAAGAAGCACGACTGCGCGGCGATCCTACTCTATGACCCGGTCAACATCCGCTACGCGCTCGACGCCTGCAACATGCAGCTGTGGATGACGCACAACGCGTCGCACTATGCCTTGGTCTGCGCCGAGGGGCCGGCGATCGACTTCGAGTATCGCGGGTCCGAGCACGTCGCCAAGGGAATCGAGATCATCGACGAGGTCCGCACGGCGACGAGCTGGTTCTATTTCGCGGCTGGCACAAGGATGCAGGAACGGCTGGAGAAATGGGCCGACGAGATCGCCGACGTGGTGCGCCAGCATGGCGGCGGCAATATGCGCCTGGCCGTCGACAAGATGGAGCCGGCGGGGGTGGACGCGCTGCGCAAGCGCGGCCTAACCATCGTCGAGGGCCAGGAGCTGACCGAGCACGCGCGCTGCATCAAGAGCCCGGAAGAGCTCCAACTCATGCGATGGACCGTGAAGGTCTGCGAAGCCGGCATGGCGCGGATGTACGAGAACTCGCTGCCCGGCAAGACCGAGCAGGAAGTATGGGCGGAACTCCACTACGAAAACATCCGCTCGGGTGGCGAATGGCTGGAGACGCGCCTTTTGGCCGCGGGCCCGCGCACCAATCCCTGGTTCCAGGAATGCTCGGACTATGTATGCCAGGAGGGCGACATGTTGGCCTTCGACACCGACCTGATCGGGCCCTATGGCTATTGCGCCGACATTTCGCGCGCCTGGACCGTCGGGCACACCCGCATGAGCAACACGCAGCGCGCGCTTTACTCGGCGGCGTTGGACCAGATCAACCACAACCTGGCGGCGCTAAAGCCGGGCCTGACGTTCCGCGAATACAACGACAAGACCTGGCGGATTCCCGAACGCTACCAGGCGCGCAAATACTCCTGCGTGTTCCACGGCGTGGGGATGTGCGATGAATTCCCCTCGCTGCCGCTGCATCCCGATTTCGCGCGCGCGAGCGAAGGGCGGCTGGAAGAGAACATGGTGGTGTGCGTGGAAAGCCTGATCGGCGAGGTGGGCGGGCGCGAATGCGTGAAGCTGGAAACGCAGGCCGTGATCACGGCCAAAGGCGCCGAGCGCTTGGACAGTTTCCCGTGGGAGGAGGTTTAGCCCCATGACGGCACCCATCACGCCTGGAGCCGTGCACGGGCGCGCCGCGTCCGAGCGCGGCGCCGGCGAACGCCGCGCGCGGCGCAAGACCGAGCAAAGCTCGGGCGTACCGCAGCCGCCCTGGGCGCCGATCCGCAATCCGATGCCGCCCCTGGAATTGCTGGACGAGGAGGGCCTCGGCCGCCTGGACGATACGGCCTTGCGCGTGCTCGAGGAACTCGGCGTCGAATTCTTGAGCGACCCGGCGCTCGACATTTTCGAAAAAGCGGGCTGCAAGGTCGACCGTGCGACGCGCCTGGTGCGCTTCGAGCGCGCGATGGTGCGCGAGATCGTGCGCCAGGCGCCGCGCCGGTTCAAAATCCACGCGCGCAATCCCGAGCGCAGCATCACGCTCGGCGACAACACGATCAACGTGGGCCCGGTCGGCAGCCCGCCCAACGTGTCCGACCTCGACCGCGGGCGGCGGCCCGGCGCGTTCGAGGACCAGTGCAACCTGATCAAGCTGCACCAGAGCCTGACCTGCGTGCATCATTCCGGCGGCACGCCGGTCGAGGCATTGGACCTGCCGCCGGAGTCGCGCCATCTCGATCTCTATCGCGCGCACTCCGTCTATTCCGACCGCGCCTTCATGGCGCGCGCCATTGGGCGCGAGCGTATTTCAGACGCGATCGAGATCGCGTGCGCGGCGCGCGGCGTGTCGAAGGAGCAGCTCGCGGCCGAACCCAGCCTTTTGACCGTCATCAACGTCAACTCGCCGCGCCGCGTGGACAAGGAGCTGGTCGCCGGGCTGATCGAGATGACCCAGCACGGCCAGCCCTGCATCGTCACGCCCTTCACGCTGGCGGGCGCGATGAGCCCGGTGACGGTCGCGGGCGCCTTGGCGCAGCAGACGGCCGAGGCGCTGGCGGTGATGGTGCTGATCCAGTTGCTCAAGCCCGGCATCCCGATGGTGTTCGGCGGCTTCACCTCGAACGTCGACATGAAATCGGGCGCGCCGGCCTTCGGCACGCCGGAATACGTGCGCGCCACGATCATCGGCGGCCAGATCGCGCGGCGCTGGGGCCTGCCGTACCGCTCCAGCAACGTGAACGCGTCGAACTGCGTGGACGCGCAGTCGACCTATGAATCGGCCATGTCGATTTGGGCCTGCGTCATGTCGCATACCAGCTTCATGCATCACGGCACGGGGTGGCTCGAGGGCGGGCTGGTAGCCTCGTTCGAGAAATCGATCGTCGACGCCGAGATGATCCACCAGATGCGCGCCTGGCTCGACCCGATGGACCTGAGCGACGACGCGCTGGCTTTCGAGGCCTTGAAGGAGGTGCAGCCCGGCGGGCATTTCTTCGGCGCGGCGCACACCATGGCGCGCTACGAAAAGGCGTTCTACCGGCCGATGATCTCGGACTGGCGCAATTTCCAGTCCTGGGCCGAGGCCGGCGCCCTCACGGCCACGCAGCGCGCCAACACGGTGTGGAAGCGCCTGCTGGAATCCTATGTCGAGCCGCCGCTCGATCCGGGCCGCAAGGAGGCGATCGACGCTTTTGTGGCCAAGCGCAAGGAAGAGATAGCGAAGCGGGGGATTTTGTAGAGCGTCGCCCTTCGAGACGCTCGCTGTCGCCCGCTCCTCAGGGTGACGCAAAATGAACCGTCATCCTGAGGAGGCTGCGCAGCAGCCGTCTCGAAGGATGCGGCCGTAAACTAACTCCGCATCCGTTCGCCCTTGGGGTCGTGCGGCGCTTGGGGCAAGAGGCGCGCGGGGCGGCGCTCGCCGATGATCTCGATTTCGAATTCCTGCCTGGCGTCGGCCAGGGCCTTGGGCACGTAACCCAGGGCCAGCGACTTTCCGGTCGCGTGGCCGTAGCCGCCCGAGGTCACCCAGCCCACCACCTTGCCGTCGTGCCAGATCGGCTCATCGCCGAACGCGTCGGCATCCTTGGCCGCTACGTCGAACAGGCAAAGCCGCCGCTCGCCGCCCGTTTTGCGCTCCGCGGCTGCCGCGTCGCGGCCGATGAAGTCGTTCTTCTCGAAACGGACGAACCTGCCGAGCCGGGCCTCCTCCGGCCCGTAGATCGGGCGGTACTCGCGCGCCCAGGAACCGAAGGCTTTTTCCAGGCGCATGGAATTGAGCGCCTGCGACCCGAACATCGCCATGCCGTGCTCGCGCCCCGATTCACGCAGCGTGTCGTAGAGGGCCTTGTGCAGATCGGGCGCGCACCAGATCTCGTAGCCCAGCTCGCCGGTGAAGCTGACCCGCGCGACCAGTGAGGGCACCAGCCCCACCGCCATCTCGCGCACCGAGAGGAACGGAAAGGCGGCGTTCGATACGTCGTCGCGCACCAGCGTCGCCAGCATCGCGCGCGATTTGGGTCCCGCGATGGAAAAGCCCGACAGGGCGCGCGACATGGCGCGGATCGCAACCGCCATGCCGGCGCGCTGCTGTTCCCACCAGCGCAGGTGATACTCCTCGGCGATGCCCGAGCCGACGATGAAGAACCGCTCGGGGGCGGCCCCCTGGGCTCCGAGCCGCGCCACGGTGAAATCGCCGATCAAGCGCCCTTGCGCGTTCAGCATCGGCGCCAGCGCCATCCGGCCCGCTTCGGGCATGCGGTTGGTCAGCACGCGCTCCAGGAACAGCGCCGCGTCCGGGCCCGTGACCTCGTAGCGGCCATAGGTCGATATCTCCGCCAGACCCACGCGCTCGCGCACCGCCCGGCATTCCGCCGCCACGGGCGCGAACGCATTCGAGCGGCGATAGGTGATGGTCTCCTCGGGCTTGGTTCCCTTGGGCGCGTACCACAGCGGATATTCCAGCCCATAGGACACGCCGAACACCGCGTTCTCGCGCTTTAGCTGGTCGTGCGCCGGCACGGTGCGTAAGGCGCGCGCGGCGGGCAGCTCCTCGTTCGGAAAACGGATGCGGAAGCGCCGCGAATAATTCTCGCGTACCTTGGCGTTGGTATAGGCGGGCGTGGTCCAGTCGCCGTAGCGCGACACGTCCATGCCCCACACGTCGAAGCCCGGATCGCCCTCGGTCATCCAATTGGTCAGCGCCAACCCCACGCCGCCGCCCTGGCTGAATCCGGCCATCACGCCGCAGGCGCACCAATAATTCTTCAGGCCGCGTACGGGCCCAACCAGCGGATTGCCGTCCGGCGTGAAGGTGAACGGCCCGTTGACCACGCGCTTGATGCCGGCGCGTCCGATCGCCGGGAAATGCCTGAAGCCCACCTCCAGGCTGGGCGCGATGCGGTCCATGTCCTCTTGCAGCAGCTCCGGTCCGAAGCTCCAGGGCGTCGCCTCGGGCGACCAGGGTGTCGCCTTTTTCTCATAGGTGCCCATCAGGATGCCCTTGGCTTCCTGCCGCAAATAGATTTCGCCCTCGAAATCGATGACGTGCAGCGCTTCCTTGCCGGTGCTTTTGTTGATCTCCACCACCTCGGGCATCTCGCCGGTGACGATGTAGTGATGCTCCATCGCCAGCACGGGCAGTTCCAGCCCGGCCATGCGGCCGACCTCGCGCGCCCATAAACCCCCGGCGTTGACCACGTGGTCGGCCCGGATCGTGCCCTTGTCGGTCACCACGCCCCATCCGCCGTCCTTCAGCGGGTTGGTTTCGATCACGCGCGTCTGGCGATAGATCTCGGCGCCCAGCTTGCGCGCCGCGCCGGCATAGGCGTGCGTGGTGCCCGAGGGGTCAAGGTGTCCTTCCAGCGGATCGATCATGGCGCCGATGAAGTATTTGTCCTCGATCAGCGGCAGCAGTTTTCTGGCCTCGGCGGCGCTGATGATCTCGGTCTGCATGCCGAGATACCGCCCCTTGGCGTGCGCCAGCTTCAGGAAATCCATGCGCTCGGGCGTGCCGGCCAGCATCATGCCGCCGGTCAGGTGCACGCCGCAGGACTGGCCCGACAGCGCCTCGATCTCCTTGTAGAGATTGACCGTATAGCTCTGCAGCTTGGCGACGTTGGGGTCGCCGTTCAGCGTGTGGAACCCGCCGGCCGCGTGCCAGGACGAACCCGAGGTAAGTTCCAAACGCTCGATCAAGACGAGGTCGCGCCATCCCGCCTTGGCCAGGTGGTACAGCACCGAGCATCCCACCACGCCGCCGCCGATCACCGCCACGCGCGCATGCGTTTTCATGTCTGGTTTTTTCACTCCGCGGCTTGCTTGCCCTTGGGCGGGCGCAGGACCTCAAGGCCCCTGAACTCGATGAACTTGGTCATCGCCGCCCACAGGTGATCGCCATAGAGGAACGGCTGGAACCGCGCCGCGCCCTTGATGGGCAGAGGTTCGACGCGCGCGTCGACGCGCGGCTCATAGAAGAACGGTATCGAGCGGCGCTCGCGTTCGTGCCCGATCACGCGGTGTTCTGTGGCCTTGATGCGCCCGCCGGTCCAGCGCTCCAACAGCCCGCCGAAATTCACCGCCAGGCTGCCTTCGATCGGCGGCACGTCGATCCATTCCTTGCCCGCGCCGCGCGCCTGCAATCCTTCCACCCCGTCCTGCGCCAGCAGCGTGACGAAGCCGGAATCGACATGCGCTCCGCCGATAAGATGACGACGCTTGCCCCGGTGCGTCACGTAGATCGCGCTTTCATCCGCGCCCGCGAACGATTCCGGCGGGCGCACCGGATAGCGGATCAGCCGCAGGGTGGAAATGCCGTTCTTGAAATACGGATCGAAGAATTCCTCGGCCAAGCCCAAGCCACGCGCGATCGAGCGCATCAACGTCCGGCCGGTCAGTTCCATGCCGCGATAGTAAGCCGCCGCCGCCGGGCGCCAGCCCGGCAACGCCGCTTCATCGGGCAGCGGCGTCATTTCGGTCAGCGGATCGGCGGGATCGGCGGCGGGGCCTTGGCCCGCGATGTCCGGGCCCATGTCGATGCCTTCTTTATAGGTTGATCCGCCATTCTGCAGCGGGAACCAGCCGCGATAGACGTTCGGCCGCGCCGGGTCGAATTTGCGGCGATAAAGCTTGCGCTTCTCGTTCTCGGGTAAGCCGAAAAGCCGCAGCAGCGCCGCGTGCACCTTGGGCCCGTGCGGCACCTCGGCCGGAAGTCCAGTCACGGCCATGAAGCCCGACGTTTCGGCCGCCCGCATGACGCGGTTGTCGGTTTCCGCGCGGGCGGGCGAGGCCAGGTCGAACAGGGGGGCGATGTCGATCGAAGGGATCAAGGCTTGCCTGACTGCCGGGTTGCGCAAGGCGGCTTTGGTACATAATTGCGCTGCTTTCGCCGCTTGATGTCAACCCGCGACGCTTGGCGGCGGATTTGCGCCAACCGGCCAACCGATTAGGCGCGCCCGGTGGTCAGCGCGGCTTGTGGACTCCGGCCGCGCTGGACTATCCTTGCCGTATCGGACGGCCGCGTCCCGCGCCATGGGGTATTGGCGCTTGGCTCGCAGCCGCGGCAATCACCAGGCAATCCGGGGGAGAAATCGATGTCGAACAGGGAACATCCCGTCATTCAGCACGCCGGGCGCGAGTTCGCCGAGGGCAAGCTCAGCCGGCGCGATTTCCTGCGCACCGCCACGCTCGTGGGCGTGTCGGCAGCCAGCGCCTATGCGATGGTCGGCCTGCCCGCGCCCGCCGCGGCGCAAGGCACGCCGAAAAAGGGCGGCACGATGAAGCTCGGCATGCGCGTGCACGACATCACCAGCCCGCACACCTATTCCTGGATCGAGGCCGCGAACTCGGCTCGCCAGACGCTCGACTACCTGACCGTCACGGGCATCGACAACGTCACCCGCCCGTCGCTGGTCGAGAAATGGACCGCTTCGCCGGACCTCAAGACTTGGACGCTGAATCTGCGCAAGGACGTGAAGTGGCGCAGCGGGCGGCAATTCACCGCCGACGACGCGGTGTGGAACCTGAACCGCGTGCTCGACGCCAAGACCGGCTCGTCCGTGGTTGGCCTGTTGAAAGGCTTCATTCTGACCGAGTATGAGACTGGCGAGAAGGACGACAAGGGCAACGCGAAGAAATCCACCAAGCTGTGGGACGCCAGCGCCATTCAGAAGAAGGACGACTTTACCGTCGTGCTGAACGGCCAGAGCGCCAACCTGTCGATCCCCGAATCGCTGTTCCATTATCCGCTGATGATTGCCGACCCGGCCGAGAATGGAAAGTTCGGCGTCGGCAGCAACGGCACCGGCGCGTACGAGCTGGCCGAGCACGAAGTGGGCAAGCGCTCGCTCTATGTCGCGCGCAAGGGCGGCTATTGGGACAAGGGCCCGTGGGTCGACCGGTACGAGATCATCGATTTGGGCGACGACCCGGCGGCGCAAGTCTCGGCGCTCGCCTCCAAGCAGGTCGACATGATCTACCAGGGTGCGATCTCGACCCTGCCGACGGTCGAGAAGCTGGCGCACGTGCAGGTCAACTCGGTCGACACGGGCTACACCGCCGTCGCCCGCGTGCACTCGGTCAAGCCGTTCGACGACAAGCGGGTGCGACAGGCGCTGCGTTACGCCACCGACACCGAGGCGGTTCTGAAGTCGGCCTATCGCGGCCTCGGCAAGCCGGGCGAGCACCATCACGTGGCGCCCGCGCATCCCGAATACGCCAAGCTGACCTTCATGAAGCAGGACATCGCCAAGGCGAAGGCGCTGCTCACGGCGGCCGGCTATCCAGGC
>JAHFPH010000188.1 GCA_023266845.1 Rhodospirillaceae bacterium | reverse complement strand
AACGCTTCCGCAACCCATGTGGATGGCGCGAAAACTTGCACACCACCGCCCAACGATTGTGCAGCGCATAAGAATCAGCCAGTGTTGCCGCCGACGCGCGAATCATAGGTAATGGCGGCGCCATGTATCTCGACAGCCGGCTTTGGCGCTTCACCGCGGGCCTCGGGCGTCGCATCGCCGTGGCGGCGCTGATCGGCCTGGTCAGCACCGGCGCGGGGATCGCGCGCCTAGCCTTGCTCGGCTGGCTGCTTGCGGCCGTCATCGCCGGCCTTCCCTTCGCCGTGCTGCTGCCCGTAGCCGGCGCGACCGCCGGCGCCATTCTGTTGCGCGCCATGCTTGATCGCTGGCGCGCGGTCTATGCGCATCGCACCGCCGCCATGGTGCAGGAACGGCTGCGCCTTACGATCGACGGCCACCTGATGCGGCTTGGGCCCGCACGACTTGGTGCGGCGCGCTCGGGCGAGATCGTGGTGACGCTGACCGAGGGCGTCGAGCAGCTTCAGACCTATTTCGGCCAGTTCCTGCCGCAGCTCGCGGTTTCGGCGTTGACGCCGATCGTCATCTTCGCCTTCCTCGCTTTCCTCGACCTGCCGGTGGCGTTCGCGATGCTGGCGACGGCCTTGGCCGCGCTGCTTTTGCCCGCGGCGCTGCACCGCGCCAGCAAGAACAGCGCGCTCGCTCGCTCCAACGCCTATAAAGAATTCGCCGCCGAATTCCTGGACGCGATCCAGGGCCTGGCGACGCTGAAATCCTTCGGGCAAAGCGCCGCGCGCGGCAAGCGCCTGGCCGGGAAGGCCTGGCATATCCATCACACCACGATGTGGGTGATCGGAGTCACCAGCGCGACGCGGCTGGTCACCGATCTTTGCATCGCCGTGGGCGCGGCCGCCGCGCTGATCCTGGGCGTGTGGCGTGTGAGCGAGGGCGCGATGCCTTTTGCGACCCTCGTTGTCGTGTTGATGCTGGGCATCGAGGTGTTCCGGCCGTTGCGCGAGCTGCGCGAGCTTTTGCACGCCGGCATGTTGGGCGCGTCGGCCGCCGCGGCGATCGCGGCCTTGCTTAAGATCGAGCCGGCGATCGCCGACGACGCGAAACCGGCGCCGCAGCGCCGGCTCGAACCCACCGTCTCGTTCGAGAATGTCACCTTCGCCTATCCGGGCGGGCGCGGGGCGGCGCATCGCGGCATGAGCTTCTCGGTCAAGGCGGGCGAGCGCCTTGGCATCGTCGGCCCCAGCGGCGGCGGCAAGTCGACTGTCATGCGCCTGCTGCTGCGCTTCTACGATCCGCAATCCGGCACGGTGCGCCTGGGCGGGCAGGACCTTCGCGCGCTGCCGCTCGCCGAAATCCGCAGGCATGTCGCCGTGGTGGGCCAGGACACGATGCTGTTCCACGGCACGGTCGAGGACAATCTGCGTCTCGCGAGGCCGGACGCCACGCAGCAGCAGATCGAAGCCGCCGCGCGCGCTGCCAACGCGCACGGATTCATTTCGCGCCTGCCGCAGGGTTATCGCGCCGCGATCGGCGAACGCGGGTTGCGCTTGAGCGGCGGCCAGCGCCAGCGCATCGCCATCGCGCGCGCTCTTTTGCGCGACGCGCCGATCCTGATTCTGGACGAGGCGCTGTCCTCGGTCGACGCCGAGAACGAAGCGGTGATCCAGCAGGCGCTGGACCGGCTGATGCAGGGCCGCACCACGCTGATTTTCGCGCACCGCCTCAGCAGCGTGATCGGCGCCGACCGCATCCTGGCGCTGGCCGACGGGCGCGTGGCCGAAGCCGGCACGCATGCCGAGCTGATGGCCAAGCGAGGCGTGTACCACGCGTTGATGGTCGACCAGGCGCGGGGCGACGACCGTTTCGTATCGGGCGCGGCCGTGCAGGCGGAGGAAGAGGTGCCGACCTCCGCCGAACCCCCATCCCAAGTCGCGGCATCCGACGACGTGCTGCGCGGCCGGACGATCGGCTGGATCGCGGTGCTCCGCTCGCTGCTCGGCATGGTGCGGAAATGGCGCGCGGCGATTTCCATCACCCTTGTGCTGGGCGTGGCGCGCGTGGCCGCGTTCATCGGCGTGGGCGTGCTGGGCGCATTGCTGGTGCAGGCGGTCAAGACCGGTGCGCCGATCCAGGGGTTGGTGATCGCGCTGGCCGTGCTCGCGCCCGCCGCGGGATTCCTGCACTGGGGCGAATCCTGGCTGGCGCACGACGTGGCGTTCAGGCTGCTGGCGCAGATGCGGATCGACCTGTTCAAGAAGCTCGACACGCTGGCGCCCGCGTATCTGCTGCGCCGGCGCACCGGTGATCTGGTGGCGATGGCCACGCATGACGTCGAGATGGTGGAATATTTTTTCGCCCATACGCTGGCGCCGGCCGTGGTCGCGGTAGTGTTCCCCGTCGTGGTGTTGGCGACCTTGGCGGCAATTCATCCCTGGCTTGCCGCGGCGCTGCTTCCGTTCCTGGCGGCGGCGGGGCTCGGCCCGGTGGCGGCGCGCAGCCGCATCGACGCGCTGGGCGCGGAAAGCCGCGTGGCGCTGGGCGCGCTCAACGCGCATGCCGTCGACACGATCCAGGGCATCGGCGAGATCGCCGCGTTCCAGGCCGAAGGGCGGCGGCGCGAAGGTTTGCTGGCTTTGAGCGCGCGCCTGGCCCGCGCGCGCGTCGCGTTCATGGCCGATATGGCGCTGCAATCCGCGACGCTCGACGCGCTCACCGCGCTCGGCGGCCTGGCCGTGATCCTGGCGGGGGCGCGGGTGGCGGTTGCGGGTGGTGGTGTGTCGCCGACCATCCTGCCGTTGGCGGCGCTGCTGGCGATGGCCGCGTTCCTGCCCGTGTCCGAAATCGCCCAGGCCGGCCGCCAGCTCGCCGACACGCTCGGCGCCACGCAGCGCTTGAACGAGGTGCATTCCCAAGAGCCGCCGGTCGTCGATGGCCCGACCGATGACGCGCCGCCCAAACCGGGCGTGCCCGCCCTAGCGCTCGACAGGCTCGCCTTCCGCTATCCGGGCAGCAATCGCACGGCCCTGGACGGCGTCACGTTCGACGCGCAAGCCGGCGCGACGGTGGCGCTGGTAGGGCCGTCGGGCGCGGGCAAGACCACGATCGCGCATCTGCTGCTGCGCTTCTGGGACCCGGATACGGGCGCTATTCGCCTCAACGGCGTCGATCTGCGCGCGCTCAAGCTCGACGCGCTGCGCGCGCGCGTCGCGCTGGTGGCCCAGGACACGTATCTGTTCAACGACGATCTCGAGGCCAATATCCGCATCGGCCGGCCCGACGCCAGCGCGGCCGAGCTGGCGCAGGCGGTGGCACGCGCGTCGCTCGGCGAGTTCATCGCCTCGCTGCCCGACGGGCTGAAAACGAAGGTCGGCGAGCGCGGCATGCAGTTGTCGGGCGGCCAGCGCCAGCGCGTCGCCATCGCCCGCGCGCTGCTGAAGGATTCGCCGGTGCTGGTGCTGGACGAAGCGACGTCGCATCTCGATGCGCTGAGCGAGCGCGCGGTGCGCGCGGCGCTCGACGAGCTGAAGCGCGACCGCACCACCATCGTCGTCGCGCACCGTCTGTCCACCATCCGCGACGCCGCGCTGATCGTGGTGATCGACGAGGGCGCGGTGCGCGAGGCAGGCACGCATGCCGAGCTCGCGGCGCGGCGCGGGCTCT
>JAHFPH010000094.1 GCA_023266845.1 Rhodospirillaceae bacterium | reverse complement strand
GGCGGCCAACGCGCGGACATAGACGCGCTCGAGTCCGACGGCGGCGGGGCGCAGCACGCGCGCGGTCCAGTCGTTGCCGTCGCTCGACGGCGGCAGCAGCAGATGCGGGTTGCGCTCGGTCGCGGGCGCCAGCACGCGCAAGCCGCCGAGTTCCTGCAGGCGGCGCGCGAAGTCGGAATCCTTCGGACCCGCCACGCCGTCGCTCAGCCACACCGCGAAGGCCTGGCCGGCGGGCTTGATGCGGTCGATGCGCGCCTGCGCCGCCGCGCGGTCCACGGCCCAGGGTTTCGGCTGCAGCGCGCGCAACAGGGTGCGCGCCTCGGCCGCGCGCAGCAGGCCGGTCGCCTCGGGCACCTCGCCGGTATCGGCCGGCGCGGTGGTGGCGACGATCACCGGGCGCGCCGCGCGCTCGGCCTTGTCCAGCAGGTCCATAATCGCCGCCTGGCGCTGCGGCCAAGACCGGGCCGCGGCCCAGCCGTCGTCGACCACCAGCATCAACGGGCCGCTGCCCGGCAGATCGCCGCTCGGATTCAACAAGGGGCGCGCCAGGGCGAAGATCACCAGCGCGGCGATGGTCAGGCGCAGAAGGATCAGCCACCACGGCGTGGCGCGCGGCGTCTCCTCGCGCTCCTTCAAGCCCAACAACAGCATCAGGGCGGGGAAGCGCACGCGCTTCGGCGCCGGCGGGATCACGCGCAGCAGCAGCCAGATCAGCGGCAGCGCGGCGAGCGCGGCAAGCGCCCAGGGGCTGGCGAAGCCGATGAAGCCCAGGTTCAGCATCGCGGGCCCGACCTCACCGTTTCACCGTGCGGGTCAGCGCCTGGTACATGGTCAGCAGCGCGGATTGCGGCGACCGGTCGGTCGAATGGCGCGCGTAATGCCAGCGCGCGGCGCGCGCGATCGCGGCCAGACCCAGGCGCTGGCGCTCGAGGCGGTCTTGGTACTCCGCCCGCACCGCCTCGACGCGGCCGATCAGCGGCCGCTCGGCCTCGCCTTCCAGCCCCTCGAAGCGCACGCGGCCCTTGAACGGCAGCGCGGTTTCCGCGGGATCCAGTATTTGCAGCAGATAGCCGCCGATGCCGCGTCCTGAGAAACGTCCGACCAGGTCGTTGAGCTCTTCCAGCGGCCCCAGGAAGTCGCCGATCAGCACGGCATGCGCGAAGCGCGGCAGCAGTTCGAACGGCGGCAGCGATTTGGGCGCGGGCGCGCGGTCGGTCAGCAAAGCGTCGGCCAGGCGCGTCAGCGCGCCGCGTCCGGTTTGCGGGCGAACCGGCAGGCCCAGGAGCGCGATGCGCTCGCCGCCGCGCACCAACAGCGCCATCAGCGCCAGGGCCAGAAGCTCGGCGCGCTCGCGCTTTTCCGGCAAGTTGCGGCGCGAGCGCCAGGCCATCGAGGCCGATCCGTCGCGCCAGAGCCACACGGATTGCGCGGCCTCCCATTCGTTCTCGCGGATGAAGGCGTGCTGGCGCTTGGCCGATTGGCGCCAGTCGATGCGCTGCACCGGATCGCCCTGCTGGTACTGGCGGAACTGCCAGAACGAGTCGCCCTGGCCGACGCGCCGCCGCCCGTGCACGCCCTGCGCCACCGTCGAGGCCACGCGCTCCGCCGCCACCATCAAAGGCGGCAGCGAGGCGGCGATGGCTTCGGCCCGATGGCGCGTCGCCTGCGCCTGGGCTGCGGCGGCGGCTGTCATCTAGGTTCGGTTTGCTCCATGCTCAAGCGTGCGGTTCGGTCAGTTTTCCGATTACCTGGTCGATGCCCACGCCCTCGGCGCGCGCGGCGAAGTTAAGCGCCATGCGGTGGCGCAGCACGGCCGGCGCCAGCGCCACCACGTCGTCGACCGACGGCGCAAGGCGGCCTTCCATCAGCGCGCGCGCGCGGCTGGCCAGCATCAGCGCCTGGCTGGCGCGCGGTCCGGGGCCCCAGGACACGTTCTGGCGCACGATGTCGATTCCGGTTTCCTCGGGCCGACCCGCACGCACCAAGGAAAGGATCGTCTCGACCACGCTGTCGCCCACGGGGATGCGGCGCACCAGGCGCTGCGCGGATTGCAGCTCGGCTGCGGTCATCGCCTGGGTCGGGGCCTCTTCGGTCGCGCCGGTGGTGGCGATCAGCATGCGCCGCTCGGCGTCCAAATCGGGATAACCCACGTCGATCTGCATCAGAAACCGGTCGAGCTGCGCTTCGGGCAGCGGATAGGTGCCTTCCTGCTCCAGCGGGTTCTGGGTGGCCAGCACATGGAACGGCGCGGGCAGGGCATGGTACTGGCCCGCCACCGACACGCGATGCTCCTGCATCGCCTGCAGCAGCGCGGACTGGGTGCGCGGGCTGGCGCGGTTGATTTCGTCGGCCATCAGCAACTGGCAGAAGACGGGGCCCTTGATGAAGCGGAACGAGCGCCGCCCGCCTTCGCCTTCCTCCAGCACTTCCGAGCCGATGATGTCGGCCGGCATCAAATCGGGCGTGAACTGCACGCGTCGGTCGTTCAGCCCCAGCACCTTGCCAAGCGTCTCGACCAGCCTGGTTTTGGCCAGGCCCGGCACGCCGACCAGCAAGGCGTGACCGCCCGACAGCAGCGTGATAAGAGACAGGTCGATGACTTGACGCTGGCCGAAAATCACCCGGCCAAGGCGCTCGCGGGCCGCTACAAGGCGCTGGGCGACGGCTTCGATCTCGGCCACAAGCAGCTTTGGATCGGTAGGATCGACGACGGTTTTGGACGCTGTCACTTGTCTGTCCTCCGCTGGGGCTTGCCGGTCGGCTCGGGATGCAGGCGCAATGGCATGACGATGACCCCCGATCCCGAAAGCATATTAAAGCATCTGGGCGGCCATCCGGCGAGCGGCCCGGGCCCGGGCTCGCCCGGCTCGACCCCGGCGGCCTGCCCAACTCACGCTGCAACCCGCGTGCCGACCCTATGCGGCGACCTCGACATGCGAATCGACCGCGAGGGTGTGTGGCATTATCGCGGCTCGCCGATCGGCCGCAAGCCGTTGGTGCGGCTGTTCTCCACCGTTTTGCGGCGCGAGGCCGACGGCAGCTACTGGCTGGTGACGCCGGCCGAACGCGGCAAGATCGCGGTCGAGGATGCTCCCTTTATGGCGGTCGCCGTGGACGCCGCGGGTTCGGGCCGCGCCCAGATTTTGCGCTTCCGCACCAATGTGGACGACGAGGTCGTCGCCGATAAGGCGCATCCGATTCGCGTGGTTCACGATCCCGTGACGGCCGAGCCGCGCCCCTATGTATTGGTGCGCGCGGGGCTCGAGGCGCGGATCGGCCGCGCCGTCTATTACGAGCTGGTGGCGCTGGGCGGTTGCGAATGCGTCGATGGCAGGTCGCATTACGGCGTATGGAGCGCCGGCGCGTTCTTTCCGCTGAGCCGCGCGGAAGGGCCATGCCCGTAAACGCGGCGACCAATCCCTTTCCCGCGCCCGACCGCGCCACGGTGCGCCGGATGCTGTCCCAGCCGCGTCCACTCCGGCAGCTCGACGACGGTTTTCTCAATCCCGGCCTCAGGCGCGACGAGTTGGTGCTGAAAGGCAAGGTGCTGCGACCGGCCGCGGTGCTGGTGCCGCTGATGGACCGGCCCCGGGGCATGACCGTGCTGCTGACCCAGCGCTCGCCCCATCTGGCCGAGCACGCCGGGCAGATCAGCTTTCCCGGCGGGCGCATCGATCCGTGCGACGCCGACGCCACGACTTGCGCGCTGCGCGAGGCGCGCGAGGAAGTGGGGCTCGATTCCGGGCGCATCGAAATCGTCGGGCGGCTGGACACCTATGTGGTGCGCACCGGCTTCGAGATAACGCCGGTGGTCGGCGTGGTGGATCCGCCGGCCGAGCTTTCGCCCGATCCGATCGAGGTGGTGAAGGCGTTCGAGGTGCCGCTTGCCTACTTCCTCGATCTCGGCAATGTCGAGAAGCGCCAGCGCGAAGTCGCGGGCAGCGTGCGGCATTTCTACGTCTGGCCCTATCTCGGCTATTACATCTGGGGCGCCACCGCCGGGATGCTGGTGAACCTGGCGGAAGTGTTGCAGCCGGACGCATTGAAGTGAACTGACGCTATGGTTCGCATTCTTCTGTCCGTCATCGTGCCGGTGGTGCTGCCCACGGCGCTGTATTTTCTCTACGCCTGGTTCATCGCGCGTCGCGCCCGCGCGGCAGGAGTGGCGCCCGACAAGGTCGACGTGCCGTGGTCGTGGCTGGGCCTGGCGGGAATGGCGCTGCTGTTGCTATCGCTGTTGATCGAGTTCACCTATGGCGGCTTCAAGCCCGGCGGCCGCTACGAGCCCGCGCATATGGAAGGCGGCAAGCTGGTGCCCGGCCAGACGAAGTGACCAAGCCGCAGCGCCTCAAGCGTCAGCCCTGGATGACCGCCATGGCGACGCGCGCCGTGCTCAGCGCGCTTGGCGCCGGCGGCGCGGAGCCGCGCTTCGTCGGCGGCTGCGTGCGCGACGCCGCGATCGGCCGCAAGGTCAAGGACATCGACCTGGGCACGCCCGAGCCGCCCGCGACGGTGATGCGGCGGCTGAAGGACGCGGGCATCCACGCCGTTGCCACCGGCATCGAGCACGGCACGATCACCGCGGTGGTCGAGCACCGGCCGTTCGAGATCACCACCTTGCGCCGCGACGTTTCGACCGACGGACGGCGCGCGGTGGTCGCTTTCACCCGCGACTGGCGCGAGGACGCCGCGCGGCGCGACTTCACCTTCAACGCCATGTCCTGCGCGCCGGACGGAACGCTGTTCGATTATTTCGGCGGGCTCGACGACCTCAAGCGCGGGCGCGTGCGCTTCGTCGGCGACGCCGAGGCGCGCATCCGCGAGGATGTGCTGCGCCTGTTGCGCTTCTTCCGCTTCAACGCGCATTACGGGCGGGGCGCGCCCGACGCGGACGGACTGGCCGCTTGCCGCAAGCTCGCGCCATTGCTGCCGACGCTGTCTGGCGAAAGACTGCGGCAGGAAACCCTGCGCCTGCTCGAAGCGCGCGATCCCATGCCGGTGCTGGCGCTGATGCAAGAAGCGGGGGTGATCGCCGCCTATCTGGCCGAGGCCGAGCGCCTCGATCGCCTCAAGGCGCTGGTTGCGGTCGAACCCAGGGCGGACGCGATACGGCGTCTGGCCGCGCTCATCGACGGCGGCCGGGCGGCGGCGCTGGCGGTGGGCGAGCGCCTGCGCCTGTCGAACGACGCGCGCGACCGCCTGGCGCTGCTGGCCGAACCGCCGGTGAAGCTCGAGCCCGCGCTCACCGGCATGGAACGCCGGCGCGCGTTCAATCGCCTGGACGACGCGGCGCGCGGCGACCTTGTGCTGCTCGCCTGGGCCGGCGCCGCGCCCAAGGGCGCCGCCGCCGCATGGAAGAAATTGCTGAAAGAAGCATCGGCCTGGAAAAAGCGCGAATTGCCGGTAAAGGGCCGCGACGCGCTTAAGCTGGGCGTGAAGCCGGGCCCGCGCGTCGGCGAACTGATCGCGGCGCTTGAGGCCTGGTGGGAAGAAGGCGGCTTAAAGGCAAGCCGCGCGGCATGCCTCAGGGAATTGAAACGGCGCATCTAAGGAAAAGTTCGCAATGGCGGTTCTGCGCATCTGCTTCATCGGCGATTCGATCACTCTCGGCACGGCCGACGCGGAATTCCTCGGCTGGCCCGGGCGGCTCAGCCAGAAGATGCAGGCCAAGGGGCACGATCTGTCGCTCTACAACCTCGGCGTCCGGGCCGAGACCACGGCGCTGATCCGGCAGCGCTGGCGCGCGGAATGCACGCCGCGCCTGCCCGATGTCGCCAACGGGCGGCTGGTGTTCGCGTTCGGGGTCAACGATACGGCCATCGACATCACCGGCGCGATCCGCGTGCCGCCGGCGCAATCCGTCGCCATCGCGCGCGCGATCCTGAGCGAGGCGAAAGCGTGGAAGCCGACGCTCTGGGTCGGGCCCGCGCCGGTGAACAAGGCCGGCCAGCGCGTCTCGCCGGGGCCGGGCGTGCAGTACGATTTCGACAACCGGCGCATCGCCGAGCTCGACAAGCTCTACCAGGCCACGGCCAAGGAAATCGGCGTGCCGTATCTCCCGCTCTATTCCAGGATGATCGACAACGCGGCCTGGCACGCGGCCTTAAGCAAGGGCGACGGCGTGCACGCGATCGGCGCGGGCTGCGGCGTCATCGCCGATCAGGTCGCTTCGTGGGACGCGTGGCAGGCTTGGTTCGTGTGAACTGCCGCAGCCTCATCCTTCGACAGGCTCAGGATGAGGCCAAATAAAAATCCTCATGCTGAGCCTGTCGAAGCATGAGGGCCAAAACTACTTCTTATCCTTCACCAGCCGGGCGCGGACAATGCGCGACTGCTCGCCGTCGCTGAGCCGCGTATAGACCATCTGCATGCCCGTGCCTTGGAGCGTGCGGTCCCATTTCTGGATTTCGTAGCGCCCGTCGGGCTGCGTGGTCACGGCATAGACCGTGAGCGTCTGGCGGCTCAAGCGCGCCCACATGAAATCGTTGCCCGCGACCGGATTGCCCTGCTGCGCCGCCTCGAACACGTTCGGCTTGGGCGTCGGGTTGAAGGTCATGGTGGTGGTCTTGGTTTTCGCCTTGCCGCTGACCGAACCGGGCGAGGTGGTGGTCCAGGTGATCGTGAAGCCGCCGGCGCCCGCGCCGCGGATCTCCAGCACCGTGTCGCGTATCGTCGCCTTGCCGCCCGGCGCCTCGTTCGATTCCGACACGCCGGCGCCCGAAAACGCGCCGAAAAACGCGTCGATCGCCAGATCCTTGCCCTGGGCGAAAACCGGCGCGGCGGCGAACAGGACCAAGGCGAAAACCAGGCGCGGCAGCATGAACGACTCCTCCTCGGCGCGGTGGCGCGATCGAATCTTAAGGCCAAGCCGCTTCCGGCGGAAGGCTCATCAGGATCGCCTCGACATTGCCGCCGGTCATCAGGCCGAACTTGGTGCCGCGGTCGTACAGCAGGTTGAACTCGGCATAGCGCCCGCGGCGCATCAGCTGGTGGCGGCGGTCCGCGTCGGTCCAGCTCTCCGCCAGGTGCCGGCGCACCAGGCGCGGATAGATGTCGAGGAAGGCGAGGCCGACGTCGCGCGTGAAGGCGAGGTCGCGCGCGAAATCGCCCGTGTCGTGATTGTCGTAGAAAATGCCCCCCACGCCGCGCGTCTCGTTGCGGTGCTTCAGGAAGAAATACTCGTCGCACCATTTCTTGAAGCGCGGGTAGTAGCCGGCGTCGTGCCGGTCGCAGGCCGATTTCAGCGCGGCGTGGAAATCCCGCGTGTCGGCGTCGACCGGAGTCATGGGAGTCAAGTCCGTGCCGCCGCCGAACCACGCTTGGGTGGTGACGATGTGGCGCGTGTTCATATGCACCGCCGGCACCTTGGGCGAGCGTGGATGCGCCACCAGCGAAATGCCGCCCGCCCAGAAGCGCGGGTCGTCCGCGGCGCCGGGAATTTGCGCGCGGAACTCGGGCGAGAACTCGCCATGGACGATCGAGACGTTGACGCCCACTTTCTCGAACACGCCCCCGCGCATGATCGATATGACTCCGCCGCCGCCGTCCTTCTCCGGGCGCCGCCAGGATTTGCGCTCGAACCGCCCGGCCGGTTTTCCGGCGGCGATGCGCGGCGCGGCTTTCTCCAGCTCATCCTCCAGCTTTTCGAACTCGGCGCAGATCCGGTCGCGCAGCTCCTCGAACCACGTGGCGGCCCGTGCGCGGGTTTCGGGCGTGGAGGCGAGGCAGGCGGGTCCGGTCACGGCAGTTGCCCGGTTTGCCGCAGCGCCTCGCCCAGCACGATGGCGGCGGCGATGGCGACGTTCAGCGAGCGCATCGCGGGTTTCATCGCCACGCGCACCGCTTCGTCGGCGGCGCGATGCACGCGCTCGGGCGCGCCCTCGCTCTCGCGTCCCAGGATCAGCGTGTCGTCCGGCCGGAACATGAAATCGACATGCCTGAGCTTGGCGTGGGTCGTCAACAGCACCAGCCGGCCCGCGCCCGGCTTGCGGCAATTGAGAAACATTTGCCACGAAGCATGACGCGTCACGTCGACGCCCTCCAGATAGTCCATTCCGGCCCGGCGCAGGCGCCGGTCGTCCCACACGAATCCGCATGGGCCGATCACGTCCACGGCCAGGCCCAGGCAGGCCGCCAGGCGCAAAATCGCCCCGGTATTCTGCGGGATATCGGGTTCGTACAAGGCCAGTCGCATCGGGGGTTTAGGGGCTCCGGCGGCCCGCCGCCAAAGGGGTTGGGGATAAGATCGGGCCGGGCAGGCGCGCGCACTTTGCAATGCAGTGAATATCCATTATACCACCCCACGCCGCCGACGGGGGTCGAGGGCGGCGGCTTCGCGCCGAGGCGTTCCGCCGCAATCGCGAATGCTAAGCGACGTGTGGACTTGCAATGGCCCGACCGGGCAATCCGGCCGAGGCAGTGAACGAGGTTTTTGCCGATGGCGGACACCGCTAAGCCCGGGCATCCGGGCGGCGCCCACGACGACAGCAACCGGCGCGATTTCCTGTTCATGCTGACCGGCGCTGCGGGCGCGGTCGGCGTCGCGTCGGTGGCTTGGCCCTTCATCCACTTTATGAATCCCTCGGCCGACGTGCTGGCGCTGTCCTCGACCGAGGTCAATATCGAGCCGATCAAAGTGGGTCAGTCGATCACCGTGGTGTGGCGCGGCAAACCGGTGTTCATCCGCCGCCGCACATCTGAGGAAATCAAGCAGGCGGCCGACGTCAACATCAAGTCGCTGCGCGATCCGCAGCCCGACAGCGCGCGCGTCAAGAAGCCGGAATGGCTGATCCTGGTGGGCATTTGCACGCATCTGGGCTGCGTGCCGCTGGGCCAGAAGCTGGGCGACCCGCGCGGCGATTTCAGCGGCTGGTTTTGCCCTTGCCACGGCTCGCACTACGACACCTCGGGCCGCGTCCGCCTGGGCCCCGCGCCGGCCAATCTGGCCGTGCCCCCTTACGCCTTCCTCACCGACACCACCGTCAAGATCGGCTAGGAGCCCCAGATGACCGGCGCGCCCGCCATGCTCGACAACAAGCTGGTCAAGTGGGTGGACCAGCGGCTGCCCATCTTCACGATGATGCAGCACTCGGCCATCGACTATCCGACGCCGAAGAACCTCAGCTACTGGTGGAATTTCGGCTCGCTCGCCGGCTTCATGCTGGTGGTGATGATCGTCAGCGGCGTGTTCCTGGCGATGCACTATACGCCGCACGTGGACTACGCCTTCGCCAGCGTCGAACGCATCATGCGCGACGTGAACTACGGCTGGCTGATCCGCTACATCCACATGAACGGCGCGTCGATGTTCTTCATCGCCGTGTACATCCACCTGTTCCGCGGCATGTATTACGGCTCGTACAAGGCGCCGCGCGAACTGTTGTGGTGGCTGGGCATCGTGATCCTGCTGCTGATGATGGCCACCGCCTTCATGGGCTATGTGCTGCCCTGGGGCCAAATGAGCTTCTGGGGCGCCACCGTCATCACCAACCTGTTTTCGGCCATACCGTTCGTCGGCAACTGGATCGTGACGCTGCTGTGGGGCGGGTTCTCGGTCGACAACCCGACGCTCAACCGCTTCTACTCGCTGCACTACCTGCTGCCGTTCGTGATCGTCGGCGTGGTGGGCGCGCATATCTGGGCGCTGCACACCACCAAGTCGAACAACCCGCTGGGCATCGACATCAAGGGCCCGCAGGACACGATTCCCTTCCACCCGTACTACACGGCGAAGGACATGTTCGGCGTGGGCGTGTTCATGGTCGTCTACGCGCTGTTCGTGTTCTTCGCGCCGAACCTGCTGGGCGATCCGGCCAACTACATTCCGGCCAACCCGCTGCAGACGCCGGCGCATATCGTGCCGGAATGGTATTTCCTGCCGTACTACGCGATCCTGCGCGCCACGCCCGACAATTTCATCGGCAGCTGGATGGGCTTCACCCTGGTGCCGGCCAAGCTCGCCGGCGTGATCCTGATGTTCGGCTCGATCCTGCTGCTGTTCGTGCTGCCCTGGCTCGACACCTCGCGCGTGCGTTCCGCGCGCTTCCGCCCGATCTACAAGTGGGTGTTCTGGCTGTTCGTGATCTGCTGCGCGGCGCTGACCTGGGCCGGCTCCCAGCCGCCCGAGGGGCCGGCGCTGTGGGTCGCGCGCCTCGGCACGTTCTATTACTTCTTCCACCTGATCGTCCTGATGCCGCTGATCGGCTGGTTCGAGCGGCCCCTGGCCTTGCCCAAATCCATCGCCGAGCCGGTTTTGAGCGGAGGGAAGGCCTGATGCGCGCGCCGGTTCGCACAATGGCGTCCGTCGCCCTCGCCGCCGCGTTCCTGCTGGCGCCGGTACTTCCGGCGCGGGCGATCGAGGACGTCGTGCCGCCGCACCGGCACTGGAGCTTCCAGGGCTTCTTCGGCACCTTCGACCGCGCCGCGGCGCAGCGCGGCTTCCAGGTCTACAAAGAGGTCTGCGCGGCCTGCCATCAGTTGCGTTTCATCTATTACCGCGATCTGGGCGCGCTCGGCTTCAACGACGACGAGGTCAAGGCGCTGGCCGCGGGCTACGAAGTAACCGCCGGCCCCAACGACCAGGGCGAGATGTTCAAGCGCCCGGGCCAGCCCTCCGACCGCTTCGTGACGCCTTTCCCGAACGACCAGGCCGCGCGCGCCGCCAACAACGGCGCGTTGCCGGTGGATCTGTCGGTGGTCGTGAAAGCGCGCGAACACGGACCGGATTACGTCTATGCGCTTTTGACCGGCTACGGGGACGTGCCCAAGGACGCGCCCAAGGATTTCAAGCTGCAACCCGGCATGAATTACAACGCGTTTTTCCCGGGCCACCAGATCGCCATGCCGCCGCCGCTGAGCGACGGCCAGGTCGCCTATGCCGACGGCACCAAGGCCGACGTGCCGCAAATGGCGCGCGACGTGGTGACGTTTTTGTCCTGGGCCGCGGAGCCCGAGATGGAAGCGCGCAAGGAAATGGGCGTCAAGGTCGTGCTGTTCCTGATCGTGCTCTCGGGTCTGCTTTACGCGGTCAAGCGCAAGGTCTGGCGGGACGTGCATTGAGCGCCGCGCGCGCACCGGCGAAGGAGCCGCCCAGGCCCGGCACGCCGCCGATGATCGGCGTGATCGGCGGCAGCGGCGTCTACAACATCGACGGCTTGAAGAACGTCAAATGGAGGCGCGTGGCCTCGCCGTTCGGCCAGCCGTCCGACGAGCTGTGCTTCGGCGAACTCGACGGGCAGAAGATCGTATTCCTGCCGCGGCACGGGCGCGGCCACCGTGTGCCGCCGTCCGAGCTCAATTTCCGCGCCAATATCGACGCGCTGAAGCGTTCGGGCGTGACCGAAATCCTGTCGGTCAGCGCCTGCGGCAGCCTGAAAGAGAACCTGCCACCCGGGCATTTTGTGATCGTCGACCAGTTCATCGACCGCACCTTCGCGCGCGTCAAAAGCTTTTTCGGCACCGGCCTGGTGGCGCATGTCGGCATGGCCGATCCGGTGTGCCGGCGCCTGGGCGACCACATCGAGGCCGCGGCCAAGGAGATCGGCATTCCCTATTCGCGCGGCGGCGCCTATCTGGTGATGGAAGGCCCGCAATTCTCGACCAAGGGCGAGTCCGAGCTGTATCGGTCCTGGGGCTGCTCGGTGATCGGCATGACCAACATGCCCGAGGCCAAATTGGCCCGCGAGGCCGAGATCTGCTACGCGACCATCGCCATGGTCACCGATTTCGACTGCTGGCATCCGCACCACGACGCAGTGACGGTCGACGCGGTGATCAAGGTGCTGCTGGAAAACGCCGACAAGGCGCGCGCGCTGGTCAAGCGCACCGCGCCGAAGCTAAGCGCCCGAACCGAGCCCTGCCGCTGCGGTTGTCACACCGCGCTGGACACCGCCATCATCACCGCGCCCGACAAACGCGACCGCAAGCTTGCGAAAAAGCTTCAAGCCGTCGCCGGCCGCGTGCTGAACAGGAAGGCGTAGCGGCGCACTTCCTCTGAACCGTCATGGCCAGCCTCCGTGCCGGCCATCCACGCCGAAAATCGACAACCACCAAGACACAAAGACACCAAGAAAAGCCGCGACGATACGGCCCAGTGATCCTCTTGGCGCCTTGGTGGTTGAAAGCTTAGGCGTGGATGGCCCGATCAAGTCGGGCCGTGACGGCAAAAAGAAGCGCAGCCAAAACGAAAAGGCGATCAGCAATCGTAGGCCATGCCGCGGGGCAGGGGCCGGCGCGTCGCTTCGGCCGGGCGGCGCTTTTTCGGCGTCGCGTCGCCGCTCTGGATCTCCTGCTTCGGTGTCGCGGCCACGACCGCGTTCGCCAATTTCTCAGGCCCGCCACCGATGAAGCCTTCCAGCATCCGGCGCGTGTCGCAAGCCATCTGCTTGGCCTGGTCCTCGGTCAACTCGTTGTAGACGCCGGGCTTCAACACCGGCGCCTCGGCCACGTTGGTTTCGCCGCAATGCGGGCAGCCGACTTGCGCCTTCGCCACCTGCGCGTCGAAGCCCGCATGGTCGCTGAACCACGCGTCGAAGTAATCGCCCTGTACGCATTTCAGTTGCAGACGGATCATGGCTTCCTGCCTTCCGGCCTTGCTGGCGCCGCCGAACTCGACGCTGCGTCGTGCCGCCTTTGCCGGGCCAAAACCTAGCCCCGGAGGGATGAACGAGAGCTTAAAATGGGCCGATGGATCGCCGATCCAAGGGCCGGAATCGGCAGTATTTCAGAGGGCTTTAGCCCAAGGGTTGAGCAGAGTATGGCGCTTTTCGACGGAACAGCGGAATGAGCCCGCCGCATGGTCCCGCCACCCGTTCGGCTTGGGTGGTGCGGTTCGCGGAGTTGGTGCCCAAAGCCGGGGCGGTGCTGGACCTGGCCTGCGGCGGCGGGCGGCACACGCGGTTCTTTATCGGGCGCGGCCATCGCGTGACTTCGGTCGATATCGACCTGTCTGGCATCGCGGACCTCAAAGGGCGCGCGGACGTCGAGCCGATCCAGGCCGACCTCGAAAACGCGGCCGGTGGAGATGGCTGGGGGCCATTGGCGGGCCGCAGCTTTGCCGGCGTGATCGTGACCAATTACCTGTGGCGCCCGTTGCTGGTGAACATCGTGGCGGCGGTCGGTCCAGGTGGGGCGCTGATCTACGAGACCTTCGCGCGCGGCAACGAGCGTTTCGGCAAGCCCAGCAACCCCGACTTCCTGCTGCAGGACGGCGAGCTGTTGGACGCGGTGCGCGGCCGGCTCAAGGTCGTGGCGTATGAATGCCTGGAGGTTAGCGAGCCCAAACCGGCGATTGTCCAACGTATAGCGGCGGTGAGAAGGGCGGATGACGCCCAGAACCGCCGGGGCTAAAATGGCCTTATGACCTCCTTGTCGAAAAAGACCTTGGCGGATTGGCAGAAGCTCGCGGCCAAGGAGCTAAGCGGCGCGTCGCCGGACACGCTCGTCTGGCAAACACCCGAGGGCGTCGCAGTCAAACCGCTCTATACCGAGGCCGATCTGGAGGGGCTCGAGACCTTGGGCTCCATGCCCGGCTTCCCGCCTTATCTGCGCGGCCCGCGCGCGACCATGTACGCCAATCGCCCCTGGACGCTGCGGCAATACGCGGGCTTCTCCACCGCCGAGGATTCCAATGCTTTTTTCCGGGCGAATTTGAAGGCCGGACAAATGGGCCTGTCGGTCGCCTTCGACCTCGCCACGCATCGCGGCTACGACAGCGACCATCCGCGCGTGGTGGGCGACGTGGGCAAGGCGGGCGTGGCGATCGACACGGTCGAGGACATGAAAGTCCTGTTCGACGGCATCCCCTTGGATCGCATGTCGGTCTCGATGACCATGAACGGCGCGGTGCTGCCGGTGCTGGCGGCCTTCATCGTCGCCGGCGAGGAGCAGGGTGTGCCGGCCGAGAAGCTCAGCGGCACCATCCAGAACGACATCCTCAAAGAGTTCATGGTGCGCAACACTTATATTTATCCGCCCGAGCCCTCGATGCGCATCGTCGCCGACATCATCGAGTTCACGGCCAGGAAGATGCCGAAATTCAACTCGATCTCGATTTCCGGCTATCACATGCAGGAGGCCGGCGCGACTTGCGTGCAGGAGCTGGCCTTCACGCTGGCCGACGGGCTCGATTACGTGCGCGCCGCCTTGTCCAAGGGCCTGGACATCGACGAGTTCGCGCCGCGCCTGTCGTTCTTTTTCTGCCTGGGCATGAATTTCTTCATGGAGATCGCCAAGCTGCGCGCCGCGCGATACTTATGGGCGCGGCTGATGCGGCAGTTCGATCCGAAAAACCCCGCCAGCCTCGCGCTCCGCACCCATTGCCAGACCTCCGGCGTCAGTCTCACCGAGCAGGACCCGTACAACAACGTGGTGCGCACCACGATCGAGGCGCTGGCCGGCGTCTTGGGCGGCACGCAGTCGCTGCACACCAACAGCTTCGACGAGGCGATCGCGCTGCCCAGCCGCGCCGCCGCGCGCATCGCCCGCAACACGCAGCTCATCCTGCAAGAAGAATCCGGCGTAACGCACGTCATCGATCCCCTGGGC
>JAHFPH010000093.1 GCA_023266845.1 Rhodospirillaceae bacterium | reverse complement strand
ACGCGATGCGTGCGCCCCAGCTCGCGGCAGAACTGCGCCAACGACGCCGGACGCCACAGCTTGACGAACTCCATGCCGCCCTCGGCCACACGATAGGAGGCGGGCGACGGCAGCGCCTGTTCCGGCCGTTCGGACAGCACGACCTGCTCGACGCCCAAAAACGCCGCGGTGCGAACGATCGCGCCGAAATTATGCGGGTTGGAGACGCCGTCCATCAGCAGCACCGGCGCTTTGGCGCCCGCCCAGTCCGCGATTTCGCGGGCACCCGGCACGCGCGGCGCGCGCGGCAGAACCGCCGCGACAATGCCGCCGTGATGCAGCGTGCCGGCGATTTTCGCCAGCTCCGTGTCGTCTTTCACCGCATAGTGGCGGCGGTTGCGGGCGAGGTGCTGGCAGATCGCGCCGGCCTCGGGCGCCATGACGCGGTTGAGATACAGCCGCTGGATCGCGTCGGGATCGCGCTGGAACAGCGCCATGACGGCGCGCACGCCCGCGAGCTTGAACGTATCGTCGCCCTGGGTCGGAGCATTGGCCGCGGCGCGCTGGGGCGGGCGATGCCTGCCCGGGTGCTGGCGGTGTTTATACGGCCGTCTTTGCATCACATGAAACTATACGGATCGATATCGACTTGCACCCGCGCATCGCCGGTAATCGGCACTTGCGCCAGCCAATCGCGGAGCATTCCCTGCACGTCCGTGCCGCGCGGCGTTTTCATCAGCAAGCGGCGGCGGTGACGGCCGCGCAACAGCGACAAAGGCGCTTCGGACGGCCCCAGCACCTCGACTCCGTCGCCGCGCGGCGCCAGCCGGGCCAGAGCGCGGGCGGTCGCGTCGGCATGTTCCTTGTCGCCGGCCGACACGATTAGAGCCACCAATCTTCCAAAAGGCGGCATGTGCCGGCGCTTGCGGCCCTCGGCTTCGGCGGCGAGGAAACCGTCGCGATCGCCCGCGACCAGGGCGCGCATCACGGGATGCTCGGGATTGGCGGTCTGCACCAGCACCCGGCCCGGCCGGTCGGCGCGGCCGGCGCGGCCCGCCACTTGATATAAAAGCTGGAAGCTGCGCTCCGAGGCGCGCAGATCGCCGCCATCCAGGCCAAGGTCGCCGTCCACCACGCCGACCAGGGTCAGCAGTGGGAAATGGTGGCCCTTGGCCACGATCTGCGTGCCGATCAGGATGTCGATCTCACGCTCGGTCACGGCGCGCACGAATTCGGCCGCCGCCGCCGGGCCGGTGATCGTGTCGCTGGCCATCACCGACACGCGCGCCTTGGGATAGAGTTCGGCCACTTCCTCCGACAGGCGCTCGACGCCCGGGCCGCAAGCCGCCATCTCGCCGACCGCGCCGCAGGCGGGGCACGCCTCCGGTGATTTGATCGTGTAGCCACAGTGATGGCACTGCAATTGCCGGATCAGCCGGTGCTCGACCAGCCAGGCCGAGCAGGTGGGGCATTTCAGGCGATGCCCGCAGGCGCGGCACAGCGTCAGCGGCGCGTAGCCGCGCCGGTTCAGGAACAGCATCGCCTGCTCGCCCTGCGCCAGGGTCTCGGTCAGCGCGTCGCGCAAAACAGGCGTCAGCCAGCGTTGGTGCGGCGGTCTGTGCTGGCGGATATCCACCGCCTCGATTACCGGCAGCACGGCGCCGCCGTGGCGCAAGGGCAGATGCAGCCGCTGGTAACGCCCGGTGTCGGCGTTGACCGTCGATTCCAGCGACGGCGTGGCGGAACTGAGCACGATGGGTATGCCGCCGAGATGCGCGCGCACGACCGCCATGTCGCGCGCGTGATAGATCACCCCGTCCTCCTGCTTGAAGGCCGTGTCGTGCTCCTCGTCGACGACGATCAGGCCGAGCTTCGAATAGGGCAGGAACAGGGCCGAGCGCGCGCCGACCACCACGCGCGCCTCGCCCTTGGCGACGGCAAGCCAGTTCGCGCGGCGCTGCTTGGCCGACAGTTCGGAATGCCATTCCGTGGGCGCGGCGCCGAAGCGCGCGGTGAAACGCTCGAGCCACGAGGCGGTCAGCGCGATCTCCGGCAGCATCACCAACGCCTGCCGGCCGCGCTTCAGCACGGCGGCGATGGCCTCGAAATACACCTCGGTCTTGCCCGAGCCGGTGACACCGTCGAGCAGCGTGGCCGCGTATCCGCCTTTTTCGATTTTCGCCGTCAGCTCGCCGGCCGCGAGGCGCTGATCCTCGGACAAATCGGGCCCGGCGCGCGAACCATCGGGCATCGCCGCCGTGGCGTCGGGGATCACGACCGATTCCAGCAACCCGGCATCCGCCAGGGTGCGGGCCACGCCCACCCCCACGCCGGCTTCACGCGCGATCTCGCTTAGGGGCCGCGCGCCGGCCCGCGCAATTTCCAGCACGCGCCGGCGCTGCGGCGTCAGCTTCACGCCTTCTGGCGCGGGACCGTCGGGCGCAACACCCGCGGCCAGGCGATAGGCGATGGCGGGGCGCGGGCCCTCGCCGAATACCGCCGACACGCTCATCGCCATGCGCAGCACCGCGCCCGGCGGGTTCAGCGTGTAGCTCGCCACCCAGTCCACGAATCGCCGCGCCACCGCCGGCAGCGGCGGCAGGTCGAAGCGATGGGCTATGTCCTTGAGGCGCCCCTCGGCGATCGCGCCGGGGCCCGCGCCGCCCGCGCTCCAGACCACGCCGATTTCCTCGCGTCGACCAAGCGGGACCAGCACGAAATCCCCGGCTTCGACGGGCAGTCCGGCCGCCGCGCGGTAGTCATAGGCCCCGTCCAGCGGCAAGGGCAGCAGCACCTTGACCCGGCGCAGGGGCCCGACCGCGGGGCTTGAACTGGCAGGGCGGGACTGCATGTACTAGACTCTCCACGACGAACGGCGCTATCCGGCAACGACGATAACCGATCCGGGAGCCAATGGGGCGAAAGCGATGAAGTTCTTCATCGACACGGCCGACATCAACGAAATCCGCGACCTGGCCTCGACCGGCCTGGTCGACGGCGTCACCACCAACCCCTCGCTGATCGCCAAGACCGGGCGCGATTTCATATCAACGGTGCGCGAGATCTGCCAGATCGTGCCCGGCCCGGTCAGCGCCGAGGTGACCGCCACCGACCACGCCACGATGCTGAAGGAAGGCCAGAAGCTGGCGCGCATCGCCAAGAACATCGCGGTCAAGGTGCCGCTGACGCGCGACGGGCTTAAGACCTGCAAGCGCCTGTCGGACGACGGCACGATGGTCAACGTGACGCTGTGCTTTTCGGCGGCGCAGGCGATCCTGGCCGCCAAGGCGGGCGCAAGCTTCATTTCGCCCTTCGTCGGACGCCTGGACGACGTGGCGACCGACGGCATGCTGCTGATCAAGGACATCGTCGACATCTACAAGCAGTACCCGCGGTTCAAGACCGAGGTGCTGGTGGCATCGGTGCGCGGCCCGCTGCACGTGGTGGCCGCGGCGCGCATGGGCGCGCATGTCGTCACCCTGCCGCCCAACGTGCTGCGCCAGATGTACGCGCATCCGCTGACCGACAAGGGTCTGGCATCGTTCCTGGAGGACTGGAAAAAGACCGGCCAGTCGATCCTGGGCGCAGACGACAGCGGCAAGAAACAGGCGGCGGAGTAGACATTGCGCGACAACGGCGGCGTGGCCAGCCACCCCTCCACCCAGCCGGCCGCGCGCGCCGGAGCGCAGAACGGCTTTGCCGAGGACGATGTCGCGCGCTTTCTTCTGGCGAATCCCGACTTCCTCAACCGCCATCCCGAGATCCTGGCGGCGCTGAGCCCGCCGAAGCGCAAGCACGGCGACGGGGTGATCGACCTGCAGCACGCCATGCTGGAGCGCCTGCGCGGCGAGGTGACGCAGTTGAAGGACACGCAGCACGAGTTGATCACCGCCACGCGCGGCAACATGACGTCGACCGCGCGGGTGCATGCTTGCGTGCTGGCGATGCTCGAGTCGTCCAGTTTCGAGCATATGATCCATATCGTCACGCACGACATGACGCAGATGCTGGACGTGGACGTGACCGCCCTGTGCGTGGAGAAAGTGCCCGGCGATTCGGCGCCGATCCCGCCGCGCGGCGTGCGGATTCTCGATCCGGGCGACGTCGACGCGCTGCTGGGCCACGGCAAGGACGCGGCGCTGGTGGAGGAAGAGACCGGGCATCCCGTGGTGTTCGGCGCGGCCGCGACGCTGGTGCGCTCGGCCGCCTATATGCGCCTGAAGATCAGCCCGCGCACCCCGCCGGGGATGCTGGCGCTGGGCTCGCGCAGCACCGGCAATTTCTACCCCGGACAGGCGACCGAGTTGCTGGTGTTCCTCGCCGGGGTGCTGTCGCTGTCGATCCGCTCGTGGCTGGATTTGCCGGAATAACCGACGCCGAAACCGGCCGCGCGGCGCAAGCGTGGCTCGATTGGCTTCAGGCCGAGCGCCGCGTCTCCGCCCGCACCACCGACGCCTACCGGCGCGACATCGCGCAGTTCCTGCAATTCCTGATGAAGCATCGCGGCGAGACGCCCGGCCTCAGCCTGCTCGCGGAAATCGGCCCGGCCGATCTGCGGGCCTTTTTGGCCGAGCGGCGCGGGCGCGGCATGATGCATATCTCCAACGCGCGGGCGCTGTCGAGCCTGCGCAATTTCTTCCGCTGGCTCGACCGCAACCATTACGCCGCCAACCACGCGGTCGCGCGCGTCAAATCGCCCAAGCTGCCGCGCCATGCCCCCAAGCCGCTGACCCAGCCCGAGGCCGAGGCGCTGATCGACGACGCGGGCGAGGACGCCAAGCCCTGGATCGCCGCGCGCGACACGGCGCTGTTCACGCTGCTCTATGGCTGCGGCTTGCGCATCGCCGAGGCGCTCGATCTGCCGCGCCGGGTGGCGCCCCTCAGCGACACGCTGACCGTCATGGGCAAGGGCCGCAAGGAGCGCGTGGTGCCGGTGTTGCCGGCGGTGGCCGAGGCGATGGAGGCGTATCTGAAGCTATGCCCCTTCGTCCTAGCCAAGACCGCACCGTTGTTCGTCGGCGCGCGCGGCAAGCGCCTCAACGCCGCCGTGGTGCAGAAGCGCTTGCGGTTCTTGCGCGCGAAACTGGGCCTGCCCGAGCACGCCACGCCGCACAAGCTGCGCCACAGCTTCGCCACGCATCTGTTGGCCGATGGCGGCGATCTGCGCGCGATCCAGGAGCTGTTGGGTCACGCCTCGCTGTCGACCACCCAGCGCTATACCGAGGTCGACGCGGCCCAGCTGCTCAAGGCCTATGAGCGCGCGCATCCCCGGGCGCGGGGATAGACGGAACGCGATGTGGAAATGAAAAGGGGCCGCGTGGGCGGCCCCTTTCCCGCTGTTTCGGCGGATGGGACTAATAGTCCATGTCGCCCATGCCGGCGCCGGGCATCGGCGCGGCCGCCTTTTTCTCGGGCTTCTCGGCGACCATCGCCTCGGTCGTGATCAAGAGGCCCGCCACCGATGCCGCGTTCTGCAGCGCCACGCGCACCACCTTGGTCGGGTCGATGATGCCCGCCTTGACCAGGTTGGTGTACTCGCCTTTCTGTGCGTCGAAGCCGAGATTGGCGTCTTTCGATTCCAGCAGCTTGCCCACCACGACCGCGCCGTCCGCGCCGGCGTTCTCGGCGATCTGGCGCGCCGGCGTGGTCAACGCCTTGCGCACGATGTCGACGCCGATGCGCTGGTCGTCGTTGCCGACCTTGATCTTTTCCAGCGCCTTGACGGCATAGAGCAGCGCCGCCCCGCCGCCGGCCACGATGCCTTCTTCCACCGCCGCGCGGGTGGCGTGCATCGCGTCTTCGACGCGGTCCTTGCGCTCCCTTACCTCGACCTCGGTCGCCCCGCCAACGCGGATCACCGCAACGCCGCCGGCGAGCTTCGCCAGGCGCTCCTGCAGCTTCTCCTTGTCGTAGTCCGACGTGGTTTCCTCGATCTGCGCCCGGATCTGGGCGACGCGGCCCTCGATGTCCTTCTTCTTGCCGGCGCCGTCGACGATGGTGGTGTTTTCTTTCTCGATCGTGATCTTCTTCGCCGTGCCGAGCATGTCGAGCGTGACGTTTTCCAGCTTGATGCCCAGATCGTCGCTGATCACCTGGCCGTTGGTCAGGATCGCGATGTCCTCGAGCATCGCCTTGCGGCGGTCGCCGAAGCCCGGGGCCTTGACCGCCGACACTTTCAGCCCGCCGCGTAGCTTGTTGACCACCAGCGTGGCGAGCGCCTCGCCTTCCACGTCCTCGGCGATGATCAACAGCGGCTTGCCGGACTGCACCACCGTTTCCAGCACCGGCAGCAGGGGCTGCAGCGTGGACAGCTTCTTTTCGTAGATCAGGATGTACGGTTGCTCGAGATCGGCCGTCATCTTGTCGGCGTTGGTGATGAAATAAGGCGACAGATAGCCGCGGTCGAACTGCATGCCCTCGACCACGTCGAGCTCGGTCTCCAGGCTTTTCGCCTCCTCGACCGTAATCACGCCTTCGTTGCCGACCTTCTCCATCGCCTTGGCGATCATGTCGCCGATGTCGCGCTCGCCGTTTGCCGAGATGGTGCCGATCTGCGCGATCTCCTCGCCGGTCGATACCTTCTTCGAGCGCTTCTTCAGGTCGTCGACGACGGTTTCGACCGCGAGATCGATGCCGCGTTTCAGGTCCATCGGGTTCATGCCCGCGGCCACGGCCTTCGATCCCTCGCGCACGATCGCCTGCGCCAGCACGGTGGCCGTGGTGGTTCCGTCGCCGGCCACGTCGCTGGCCTTCGACGCCACTTCCTTCACCATCTGCGCGCCCATGTTCTCGAACTTGTCGCTAAGCTCGATCTCCTTGGCCACGGTCACGCCGTCCTTGGTGATGCGCGGCGCGCCGAACGACTTGTCCAGCACCACGTTGCGGCCCTTGGGGCCCAGGGTGACGCGCACCGCGTCGGCCAGGATGTCGACGCCGCGCAACATGCGCGTGCGCGCGTCGATCGAGAATTTCACGTCCTTGGCTGCCATCTGTCGATGCTCCTTGCTTGATGCGTTTCGGGCGGCCGGCCGTCAGGCCGTCATTTCTTCTTCGTGATCACGCCCATGATGTCGGATTCTTTCATGATCATCAGCTCTTCGCCGGCGAGCTTCACCTCGGTGCCCGACCATTTGCCGAACAGCACCCGGTCGCCGACCTTGACGTCCAGGGGATTGAGCTTGCCGTCCTCGCCGCGCGCGCCGGGACCGGCGGAAAGCACCTCGCCCTCCATCGGCTTTTCCTGCGCGGTATCGGGAATGATGATGCCGCCGGCGGTCTTCTGTTCCGAGGCGACGCGGCGCACCACGACGCGGTCGTGCAGCGGCTTGAACTTCATCGGTGCTCTCCCCTTCAAGGGTCTGATTGATAATGGAGGGAGGGCGTTTTAGCACTCCACGGCAGCGAGTGCCAATACCTTGGCAGCCAACGCTCTTCCTGGCTGCTAATCGATTGATCCGGTTAAATTTTTTTATTGAAAGCATTGACCGAGACGCGGCACCGTTTATGCAGGTAGGAAGCAAATAGGCAAGCGGAATGGGGGCGCACGAAAAGGAGCGGCTTTCATGCGCGCGATCGAACTTCAATTGCAGGGCTACCGGCTGACCACGGCCGAGATCGTCTATCGCCTGCCCGACCATCCTGCGGTTCTGCAGACCTATATCTGGCAGAACCTGGACATCGCCCCGCGCTTTCCGGTCTTGAACGAATTCCTGGAATTCTGGGAGAAGAACATCGAGGGCCGGCTGCATTCCGTGATGGTGGCGCATGCGCGGCTGGTGACCCCCGGCGAGTTGCGCGCCGGAACGCTGCTGCACCTGCATTAGGCTTTTTTCAGAAAACGCAGCATCTCCCCGACCGAGGTGAACTTGCCGCGCGGCGATTTTGGCCGGGCGCGTTTTACCTCTTCCGCGTCCAGCGCGATCCAGTCGTCGTAGTTCGTGATCTTCGATCCGCGTTTGGCCAGGGCCTGCTCCAGCGCGCTGCGCCCGGGCTTCGGGCCGGTACCTCCGGGAACTGCACAATCCTTCACGATATGCCCGCCGACCATCTGGCCGTCGATCTTGTTGCTGCCGATCACACCCGACGGGCCGCGCATCGCCCAGCCCACGGCGTAGAGCCCCGGCGCGACGCGGCCATCGGTGTTGGTGTAAAGACCCTTGCCGTCGTCGAACACCGCACCGTCGATTTTCGGCGAGCGATAGCCGATGGCGGCGACGACCAGGCCGCAGGCGATGTCCTCGAACTGGCCGGTGCCGACGGCGCGGCCGCCCTCGACCTTGGTGCGCTCGATGCGAATGCCCGCGACGCGCTCGCCGCCATGAATTTCCTTGGGCGCTGAATAGAAACGGAAATGCACGCGCTTGGGCTTGTCCGCGGGCTTGGCGGAAAACGCCCGCAGCATTTCCACCAGCTTGGCTGGCACGCGGCGCTCGGCCTCGGGCAGATGATCGACGTTGGCCGGCAGTTGCGCCGCGTCGATCACCGGCGAAGCGAGATCAAGCTCGCCCATCTCGCGCAGCTCGCCCATGGTGAACGCGGCCTCGGCCGGGCCGCGCCGGCCGAACAGGTACACGTCGGTCACGCTGGAGTTGGCGAAGGCTTCGACCGCATAGTCCGGCATGTCGGTTTCGGACAATTCCTCGCGCGAGCGCACCAAAAGGCGCGCCACGTCCAGCGCCACGTTGCCCACACCCACCACGGCGGCGGCCTTGACCTTCAGATCGGGATTGAGATCGCGGAAATCGGGATGGCCATTGTACCAGCCGACGAAATCGGCCGAGCCGAACACGTTCTTCTTGTCCTGGCCCGATATGCCGAGCTTGCGGTCGTGCGGCGCGCCCACCGCCAGCACCACCGCGTCGTACATCCCGCGCAGATCGTCCATCGACACGTCGCGCCCGACCTCGACATTGCCGAAGAATTTGAGCGCGCCGCCGCGCGCCAGCTTGTCGAAGTTGCGCGCGACCTTGCGCGTGCTTTCGTGGTCGGGGGCCACGCCGTAGCGGATCAACCCGAACGGCGCGGGCAGGCGCTCGATCATATCGATTTGGCAGGCCGCGCCCGATTTGGCCAGCGCGTCCACGGTGTAGAACGCGCTAGGTCCCGAGCCGATGATGGCGACGGAAATCGTCACGTCCGCCGCGTATCCCTTCGCGGACAGTCGGAGCCGAAAGCGGAGATCAGGCGGAGACGGTCCAGGTGTGCCCTTTGCGCAAGAGCTTGTTCATGTCGCCGTCGGGCTGGCGCGCGAGCACGAGCTTGGCCTGATCGGCCGTCGCTTGCTCGTAGGTCGCCGCCGGGTTGCAATACAAAACGCCGATCGCCACCGGGAAAGCCGGCGGCTGCAGCGTGGCCAGCATCATGGCCTGCACCCGGTTCTTTTCGTCGTGCACCAGCACGTCGGCCTCGGTCGCGCCGTTTTCGCCGACCGTGACGACCTCGAGCTCCAGGTTGCCGGGCTTGATCCGCAGGCCCTTTTTCTTGCCCGGGCCGAACAGCATCGGCTTGCCGTGCTCGAGAGGAAGCTGGTTCGCCTCGGTGTTTTCCTTGGCGGTGAAATTGTCGAACGTACCGTCGTTGTAGACGATGCAGTTCTGGAAGATCTCGACGAACGACGCGCCGCGATGCGCATGCGCGCGCGCCAGCACCGTGGGCAGCTGCTTCTGCTGCGTGTCGATGCCGCGCGCCACGAACCGCGCGCCCGCGCCCAGCGCGAACTGCGTGGCCGAGACCGGCATGTCGACCGAGCCCAGCGGCGTGGAGGGCGAGCGCGTGCCGACCTTGGATGTCGGCGAGTACTGGCCTTTGGTCAGCCCGTAAATCTCGTTGTTGAACAGCAGGAACTGGACGTCGACGTTGCGGCGCAACAGGTGCAGCAAGTGGTTGCCGCCAATCGACAGCGCATCGCCATCGCCCGAGACGATCCATACGTCGAGCTCAGGGTTTGCCAGCTTGATGCCCGTGGCGATGGCCGGCGCGCGGCCGTGGATGGTGTGGAAGCCGTAGGTGGCGACGTAGTACGGAAAGCGCGCGGCGCAGCCGATGCCCGATACGAACACTGTTTTGGCCGGATCGGCGCCGATATCGGCCAGCGCCTTCTGCACGCCCTTCAGGATCGCGTAGTCGCCGCAGCCCGGGCACCAGCGCACCTCTTGATCGGTGGCGTAGTCCTTTGGCTGCAATTTGACGGCGGGAGCGGGAGCGTTCATGGACAATCGTCTCCGTTCAGACGCCGAGATGATTCAGGATGGCCTTCTCGATCTCGGCGATCTTGAAGGGCTGGCCCGACACCTTGTTCAGGCCCTCGGCGGGCACCAGGTATTCGCTGCGCAGCAGCGTGCGAAGCTGGCCCATGTTCATTTCGGGCACCAGGATCTTTTCATAGCCGCCCAGCAGCTCGCCCAGGTTCTTCGGCAGCGGCCAGATGTAGCGGATATGGATATGCGCCACGTCATGGCCCTTGGCGCGCACATTGGCGACCCCGCGGCTGATCGGCCCGAAGGTCGAGCCCCATCCCACCACCGCCATCTTGCCCATCGGCGGGCCCTGGTCGACGACCTGGGGCGGAATGTCGTCGGCGATGCGCTTGATCTTGTTCCAACGCGTCTCGGTCATCTTCTGGTGGTTGTCGGGATCGTAGGAGATGTGGCCGGTATCGTAACTTTTCTCCAACCCGCCGACGCGATGCTGCAGGCCCGGCGTGCCGGGAATGGCCCAGGCGCGCGCCAGGGTCGTTTCGTCGCGCATGAACGGGTGGAAGCCTTGCGGGTCGGTGCGGAACTTGACCGGGTTCTTGGGCAGGCGCGACACGTCCGGCACCGCCCAAGGCTCGGCCGCGTTGGCGATATAGCCGTCGGTCAGAAGGATCACCGGCGTCATGTAGCGCACGGCCAGGCGCACCGCCTCGATCGCGACGTCGAAGCAATCCGACGCCGAGCGCGCGGCCAGCACCGCCACCGGCGAGTCGGCGTTGCGCCCGAACACGGCCTGGTAAAGGTCCGACTGCTCGGTCTTGGTCGGCAGGCCGGTCGAAGGCCCGGCGCGTTGGGAGTTTACAACCACAAGAGGCAGCTCGACGCCGATGGCAAGCCCGATCGCCTCCATCTTGAGCGCCATGCCCGGGCCGGAGCTCGAGGTCACGCCCAGCGAACCGGCATAGGACGCGCCGATCGCGGCGCAGGCCGCGGCGATCTCGTCCTCGGCCTGGAAGGTGGTGACGCCGAACGACTTCAACGGCGCGAGCATGTGCAGGATGCTCGAGGCCGGGGTGATCGGGTAGGACGCGAACACCATTTTCAGGTTCACGGACTGCGCGCCCGCAAGTAGGCCCCAGGCCAGCGCTTCGGCGCCGGTGACCGTGCGGTAAAGCCCGGGCGCTATGTGCGCCGGCGCCACGCGGAAGCCGTGGATGCCCGGCATCTCGGCGGTTTCGCCGAAGGCGTGGCCCGCGTTCATCGCCGCGACGTTGGCCTCGCCCAGCTCGGGCCGCTTGTCGAAACGCTGCCGCAACCAGTCGGTACTGGGCTTGCGGTCGCGGTCGTACATCCAATAGACCAGGCCCAGGGTCCACATGTTCTTGCAGCGCAGCGCCTCTTTGTTGGTGAGGTTCTGCGCCTTGACCGCTTCCAAGGTGAGCGCGGAAATATCGAGCGGCACGACCTGGAAGTTCGACAGCGAGCCGTCTTCGATCGGATTCTTGTCGTAGCCCGCCTTTTTCAGGTCGCGCTCCTTGAACGAGCCGGCATCGACGATGATCGTGCCGCCGGGGCGCAGGTCGCGCAGGTTCACTTTCAGCGCGGCCGGGTTCATCGCCACCAGCACGTCGGGCGCGTCGCCGGCCGTGGCGACCTTGGTCGAGCCGAAATTGATCTGGAACGCCGAGACGCCGAACGTGGTGCCGGCGGGCGCGCGGATCTCGGCCGGGAAGTCGGGGAAGGTCGCCAAATCGTTGCCGGCCAGCGCGGTGGCCTCGGTGAAGCGGTTGCCGGTCAACTGCATGCCGTCGCCCGAGTCTCCGGCGAAGCGCACGACGGCGGATTCGATCGGCTCGCGCGCGGTCGGTTGCAGCTGCTCGGCGGTATTGCTGGACCTTGTGGTCATGGGCATTCCCTGGATGAGATCGAAACCCGGTTCGCTGTTCTTCGTTAAGTAAGCCCGGCGGTCCCCGGCGGAAGGGGGCGCATTATTCCCTATATGGGGGGCGGGCGAAAGCCGGTCGCCTCGCATCTGCAAACGCCGGACGCGCAGGCTGTCCATACCCTATAAGCCAATCTAATCAAGGGGGTTTTTGGCGGGGGATGCGGTTACCGCCTGCCTGCCATGCGGCCTGCGGCGATTTGATGGCTGAAGCCGGGGGCGGGATGGGCTAAATCCGGGCGGCAATGCGCGCAATTCACGTCCCCCCGCCCGTTCATGACGCACGCCGCGCCGTGGCCGCGTGGCTGTTCGCCTGCGCCGCGATGGTCTTCGCCATGGTGCTGATCGGCGGCATCACGCGGCTGACCGAATCGGGCCTGTCGATCGTGGAATGGCAGCCCCTGATCGGCGCGATCCCGCCCCTGAACGAGGCGGATTGGCAGGCGCTGTTCCGGAAATACCAGTCGAGCCCCCAGTTCAAGCAAGTGAACCGGGCCATGAGCCTGGGCGAGTTCAAAACCATCTTCTGGTGGGAATACCTCCACCGGCTCTGGGGAAGGCTGATCGGCGTCGTGTTCTTGGCGCCGTTCCTGTGGTTTCTGTTCCGGCGAACGATCCGTGGCGCTTTGGCCTGGCGTCTCGGCTTCATTTTCGTGCTTGGCGCGGCCCAGGGCGCGATGGGCTGGTACATGGTGCAAAGCGGGCTGGTGGACCGGCCCGAGGTCAGCCAGTACAGACTTACCGCCCATTTTGGATTGGCGCTGCTGCTCTATGCGCTGTTGCTGTGGACGGCGCTGGATTTGCGCGGTGCAACGGGTTGGCGCGCAGCGGCGGGATTGCGGCGCGGCGCGTCGGCGCTTCTGGTTCTGGTCGCGATCACCATGCTCGCGGGCGGGTTCGTCGCCGGGTTGGATGCCGGGCTGATCTACAACACGTTTCCGCTGATGGAAGGGCGCGTGGCGCCGCCGGATTATCTGGCGACCGCGCCGTGGTGGCGCGACGTGTTCGAGAACCGCGCGACGGTGCAGTTCCATCACCGCGTCCTGGCGCTGTCGAGTTTCTTCGCCGTGGCGATTTTCGTGTGGCGCGTGTTGCGCGCCAGCCCGCCGGTTTTCGTCCGCCGCGCATCAGTGGCGCTGGCGCATATCGCCGTGCTGCAAGTCGGCCTGGGCATCGCCACGCTGCTGCTGGTCGTGCCGGTGCCGCTCGCGGCCCTGCACCAGGCCGGCGCGATGGCGCTGTTCACGGCGGCGCTGTGGCTGCGCTTCGCGTTGCGCGGTTAGGCCGACGCCAGCTTGAGGCCGACGATCCCGGCCACGATCAGCCCGACGAAGAACATGCGCGCGAACTCGGCCGGTTCCTGGAACACCAAGATGCCCAAGACGAACGTGCCGACCGCGCCGACGCCGGTCCACACCGCATAGGCCGTGCCCATGGGAATGTCGCGCAGCGAGGTCAGCAGCAGCGCGCCGCTCACCGCCATGCAGATCGCGGCGAACGCGATCCAGCCCCATTTGGCGCCCGCCTCGGTCCAGCCGAGCTTGAGTCCCACCGGCCAGCCCCATTCGAAAACACCGGCGGTGATCAGGATTACCCAGGCCATGTAAACCTCCCTAGCCGGCTTCGCGCGGAATCACCCAGCCATCTGTGATCGCGATGCGCAGCGAGTCGCCCACCACGGGTGATGTCCCGGGCGGCCAAAGCCAGTGCAACGTTTCACCCGACGCCGCGGCAGGCGCAAGCTCAACCGCGTTGGCCGCGCCCTGATAGGTGACGCGGCGCACGGCGACGGCGATGCCGCCGTTCGACGCGGGCTGAAGCCCCTCGGGCCTGAGCAGCACCTGCGCCGGCCCCGGGGTGGCGCCCTTGGGTGCGCGCAATTCGGCGCGAACGCCCAAGAGCTCGACCGCCGCTTTGCCGCCGCGTTCCGCTTCCAGCACCTTGCCCGGCACCACCGCGCCGCGGCCGATGAAGCCCGCGACCATCGAAGTGGCGGGTTGGCGGTACAGCGTTTGCGGGTCGGCGAGCTGCACCACCCGCCCGCCATCCATCACCGCCACGCGGTCGGCCAGCGCCAGCGCCTCGGCCTGGTCGTGCGTCACGTACAGCATCGTGGCGCGCGTGGCGCGGTGGAACTCGGCGAATTCATCCTGCATCGCGTGGCGCAGATGCACGTCGAGATTGGCGAGCGGCTCGTCGAGCAGGACCATTTTCGGCTCCATCGCCAGGCAGCGCGCGAGCGCCACGCGCTGGCGCTGGCCGCCGCTGAGACTCGCCGGGCGGCGCTCGGCGTAATCGGTCAGTCCCACGGTCAGGAGCGCCGCGCCCACGCGCCGGTCGTATTCCGCGCCTTTCATGCCGCGCACTTCGAGCGCGTAGCCGGCGTTGCGCTTGACCGTCATATGCGGCCACAGCGCATAGGACTGGAACACCACGCCAACGCGGCGCTCCTCGGGCGGCACGTGCAGGCCGGATGCGGACACCAAATCGCCGCCCAGGC
>JAHFPH010000092.1 GCA_023266845.1 Rhodospirillaceae bacterium | reverse complement strand
AAGGCAAACCCCCGGTCGTGTGAACGGTCGGGCGCGTTCCGGTCATCCCAACCGGCCCAAGGCCGGCTCGGCAACGCCCATGATGATATAGTCTGCGTGCTTGTGGCCGACCGGGGGTACCGTATGGAATTCTATCTGAGCTTCAAGCAGCTTTCGCAACTCATTCCGAACACCGTCGCCGGGCCGATCGCCGCGGCGCTGCTTGCCTTCCCCGCGCTGGGCGATGATCCGCCCGGCCTATTTAAGAGTCGCGCGGCCGGATCAACGGCCGCGCTGGGCGCCGAGGCGCCGGCGCCGATTCAGGATTTCGCCAAGGTCTGCGCCGCCGATCAGCCCGATCTCGGCCAGTGGCGCGTGTCGGGCGGCTTGAAACGCGAGCTATGGGCGGCGCGCCTGACCTGCGTCGGCGATGAGACTGCCGGCGCGGCCGTTGATCCGGCCGCGCGACTCTTAAATAGGCCGGGCGGATCATCGCCCGGCAAATCGCGCGCGTTGCGCCTGGAAGTCCGGCCGGGTGATGCCTATGACCCCAATCCGGGCGACAACCCGACCGAACGGGTGGAGATCCAGATCAGGCGCGAGCTGGTGAAGTTCGAGCAGCCCATTTGGTACAGTTTCCGCTTCCGCCTGGCCCAGCCGTGGCTGGCCAGGCAAAACCGCACGGTGATCCACCAGATCAAGCAGAACATCGCGCCGGAGCGGGAAATCTCGCAGGGCGGCCAATGCCCCTCGGCCAATCCGTTTTTCAAGATCGAGGCCGGACATAGGCCGGAAGCCGGCGGCGCGGCTTTCGTGGTCAAGACGCGCGGCACCGACAACTGCCGCGACGGCAAGGCGGGCGCGATAAGCTGCGGCCCGTGGCCGCTCGAGCCCGGCCGGTGGCATCGCGTGCACGTGGCGCTGCGCGCGAGCCAGCGCGATGGCCAAAGCGACCTGCGCGTGTGGCTGGACGGCCGACCTTGCGCGCCTTTTACCGGGCGGCTCGGTTATACCGACCACGGCAAGCGCGATGCCGACGGCAAGCCCGAGATCGACGCGCAGCCGCGCTTCGGTCTGTACCGCGACGCGCTGCCCGACGCGGTTCAAGTCATCGACTTCGCCGATATATCGTTCTGGGACGCCGATCCCGCGAGCCATCCCGCCTGGGCGGGGATCGGATTGAAGCAGGCGCCGTAGCGCTAAGACCTCTCGGAAGACGGCTTCACCGCCGCCGATTCCCGGATTTTCTTTTCGATATAGGGCGAGAAATGCCCGGCATAGCGCGCCTGAAGCTCGGGCCGCGTCCAATCCCGGGGTGTCAAGTCCTTGCGGCACAGCCGGCTGCCGCAGCGGCAGGGGCCGCCCTCCTCGAGATACGGCCAGGTCTCGTCGGCGTCCCAGGTCGCGCAATCCACGGTCACTTCCTCGCCCGCCCTGATATCGCGCCGCGCCACCACCGTCACCGCGCCGGCGAGCCACGCGCTGGGATCGCAGGAGTGGTTCAGGTAGTCGTCGATCGACTCGTGGCGGTCGCCGATCGGCCGCGCGAGATACGTGTCGTCGTCGAACGGCGTGGCGGATTGGGCATGGAAATCCTGCTCGCGCCAATCGCGCTTCGAGACTTTCACACCGCCCCAGATCATCACCGTTTCGCCGGCCTTGATCGGGCGCGCGGCCAAAATGCCTCGTCCGGCGATCACTGAGGGCCCCGCCGACAGGCGCGGGTCTATCCAGCTGTGCCGCGGATAGTGTTCCGGTTTGCCGCGCGTGTCTGGGTTCATTCTATTGGATGTGGTGGCGCACCCGACAGGATTCGAACCTGTGACCTCTGCCTTCGGAGGGCAGCGCTCTATCCAGCTGAGCTACGGGTGCCTGGCCGTTTCGGGCCGTATCGCTAGACCAGCCGCAATCTACGGCATAGACCCTGGCTTGTGAACCCTCGGCGCTCGCCTTCACCGGGCCGCTTTGAATCGCCGCGGATCATCGGCTAGGGTTCAAGCCGCCTGAAGAAGAAGCCGGGGGAAACCAGCATGGCCGCCAGGGCCGGGCAGCAGAAATCCGAGCTGGTCGAGCGCGTGCAACGCCTGGCGCGCGACAAGCTGGGCGGGGGCAAGTCGGCCTTGGTCGAGGCCTTCTTGAGCCGGCTTTACGCCAATGTGCCGCCGGCCGACCTGGCCGGGCTTGCGCCCGAGGACGCCTATGGCGCGGCCATGGCGCTGTGGAACTTCGCGCAGGTTCGCAAGCCCGGCGCGGCCGTTGATCCGGCCGCGCAACTCTTAAATAGGCCGGGCGGATCATCGCCCGGCGCGGCCAAGGTGCGCGTCTACAACCCCACCCTGGCCGAGCATGGCTGGCGGTCGAACCACACCGCAGTCGAGATCGTCAACGACGACATGCCGTTCCTGGTGGATTCGACGACCTCCGAGCTCAACCGGGTGGGGCTGACCGCGCACCTGGTGATCCATCCGATCTTCGCGGTCGAGCGCGACAGCGCCGGCCGCCTCGAATCCCTGGGCAGGGAATCCGCCGCCAAGGACGGCGACGGCGCCGCGCACGAATCGATCATGCGTGTCGAGGTGGATCGGCAGGCCGACCCCGAGGCGCTCGAGCGGTTGCGCGCAAACGTCGAACGCGTGCTGGACGACGTGCGTGCCGCGGTCACGGATTGGACCAAGTTGAGCCAGCGCCTGAAGCAGGTCGTGGCTGCTTTGCGTCAGTCGCCGCCGCCCGCTTCCATCGGCAACGACGTGGAGGAGACCTGCGCGTTTCTGGAGTGGCTGGCCGCCGACCATTATACCTATCTGGGATTCCGCGAATACCGAATCGCCGGCGCCGGGCCCGACGCGCGCCTGGAAGTGGTCGAGAACTCGGGCCTCGGCATCCTGACCGATCCCGAGCGCCGCGTGTTCCACGACCGGCGCAGCTTCGGCCTGTTGGGCGAGGACATCGTGCGCTACGTGCTGGCGCCTGAGCTGTTGACCATAACCAAGACCAATCGCCGGTCGACCGTGCACCGCTACGTGCACATGGACACGATCGGCATCAAGCGCATCGACGCCCAAGGCAAGGTGGTGGGCGAATGGCGCTTCGTGGGCCTGTTCACCTCGGGCGCCTACAGCGCGCAGCCCTACGCGATCCCGCTACTGCGCCGCAAGGTTGCGGAAGTGCAGCGCCGCGCCGGATTCCTGGCGCACAGCCACGACGGCAAGGCGTTGGCGCACATTCTGGAAGCCTATCCGCGCGACGAGCTGTTCCAGATCTCCGTGGACGACCTGCTGGACACGGCGCTGGGCATCCTGCACCTGCAGGACCGTCAGCGCATCGCCTTGTTCGTGCGCAAAGATGCGCTCGAACGCTATGTCTCGTGCCTGATCTATGTGCCGCGCGACCGGTTGAACACCGATCTGCGCGTGCGCCTGCTGGACATCGTCGCCAAGGCCTATGACGGCAGCGTGTCGGTGTTCTATACCCATGTCGCCGACGAGCTGCTGGCGCGGCTGCACGTGATCGTGCGCGTCAAGCGCGGCGAAGTGCCGGCGGTCGACGTGGCGGCGCTGGAAAAGCGCCTGATCGAGGCCGGGCGCACCTGGGCCGACCGGCTGCGCGCCGAGATCGGCGACGCCAAGAACGCCGCGCTGCTCCAATCCTACGCCGACGCCTTTCCCGCGGCCTATCGCGAGCGGTTCGCGGCCTCCGTCGCGGTCGAGGACATAGCCCTGGTGGAACGGGCGCGGGCGGGCGATGGGCTGGCGCTGACCCTGTATCGCCCGGTCGAGTCGGGGCAAGACGAGCTGGGCTTCAAGATCTTCCACCGCGGGTCGCCGCTGGCCCTGTCCGATGCGCTGCCGATGCTCGAGCGCATGGGCGTGCGCGCGATCACCGAAAATCCGTTCGAGGTGACGCCGGGCGGCGGCGGCAAATCCGCGGCGGTGTGGATTCACGACTTCGCGCTGAACGTGATGCGCCGGCCGAGCGGCGGCGCGGCGGGCGAGATCGATTTGGGCGCGGTGCGTGAGACGTTCCACGACGTGTTTGCGAAGGTGTGGCGCGGCGAGCTGGAGAACGACGGCTTCAACCGGCTGGTGCTGCTGGGCGGGCTGGATGCGCGCGGCATCGTGGTGCTGCGCGCCTATGCCAAATATCTGCGCCAGGCCGCGTTCACCTTCAGCCAGGCCTATATCGAAGAAACCATGGCGAACCATCCCTTGATCGCCAAGCGCCTGGCCGATCTGTTCGCCGCGCGCTTCGATCCCGACCTGCCCAATGCGAAAGACCGCGCGACGGTAGAGCGCGGCATCGCGGTCGAAATCGAGCACGCGCTCGACGCCGTCACCAACCTGGACGAGGACCGCATCCTGCGCCGGTACCTGAACCTGATCGGCGCGACGTTGCGCACCAATCACTACCAACCGGGCGTGGACGGCCAGCTCAAACCCTATCTGTCGATGAAGCTGGACAGCCGCGCGGTCGAGGAGCTGCCTTTGCCCCGGCCGCTGGTCGAGGTGTTCGTCTATTCGCCCAGGGTCGAGGCGATCCATCTGCGCGGCGGGCGCGTGGCGCGCGGCGGCATACGCTGGTCCGATCGGCGCGAGGATTTCCGCACCGAAATCCTGGGGCTGATGAAGGCGCAGATGGTGAAGAACGCCGTTATTGTACCCGTAGGATCAAAAGGCGGGTTCGTGGTCAAGCGCCCGCCCAAGGAAAGCGGCCGCGAGGCGCTCTTGGCCGAGGGCATCGAGTGCTACAAGATCTTGATGCGCGGGTTGCTGGACATCACCGACTCGCACGCGCCCCAGGGCATCCGCGCGCCAGAGCGCGTGACGCGGCGCGATGGCGACGATCCGTACCTAGTGGTTGCGGCCGACAAGGGCACCGCCACCTTCTCCGACATCGCCAACGGCGTTTCCCGCGACTACAAATTCTGGCTGGACGACGCCTTCGCCTCGGGCGGCTCGGCCGGCTACGACCATAAGAAAATGGGCATCACCGCGCGCGGTGCGTGGGAATCGGTCAAGCGCCATTTCCGCGAACTCAGCCGCGACACGCAAAGCCAGGATTTCACCGTGGTGGGCGTGGGCGACATGTCGGGCGACGTGTTCGGCAACGGCATGCTGCTGTCCAGGCGCATCAAGCTGCTGGCCGCTTTCGACCACCGCCACATTTTCCTCGATCCCGACCCCGACCCCGAAAAAAGCTGGGCCGAGCGCAAGCGGCTATTCGATTTACCGCGTTCCTCATGGGCCGAGTACGACAAGAAACTGATCTCGGCCGGCGGCGGGGTGTTCGAACGCACGCTCAAATCGATCAAGGTTTCGCCCGAGATCAAGAAGAGCCTGGGTCTGACGCGCGACGGCATGACCCCGGCCGAGCTGATGAAAGCGCTTTTGACCGCGCCGGTCGACCTGCTGTGGTTCGGCGGCATCGGCACTTATGTGAAGGCCAAGAACGAAAGCAACGCCGAGGTCGGCGACCGGGCCTGCGACGCCGTGCGCGTCAACGGCGCGGATATCCAGGCCAAGGCGATCGGCGAAGGCGCCAATCTGGGCATGACGCAGCGCGGGCGCGTGGAATTCGCGCTCAAAGGCGGGCGCAACAACACCGATGCGGTCGACAACTCGGCGGGGGTGGACACCTCGGACCACGAGGTGAACATCAAGATTCTGCTGGGCGACATCGTGGCGCAGGGCGACATGACCATAAAGCAGCGCGACGCGCTGCTGGTAACCATGACCGACGAGGTCGGCAAGCTGGTGCTGCGCGACAATTACGAGCAGACCCAGGCCCTGTCGGTGGCCGAGCTGCAGGGGCCGGCGGGCATCGACCAGCACGCGCTGATGATGCGCGAGCTGGAACGCGCCGGCAGGCTCGACCGCGCGATCGAGTTCCTGCCGGACGACGAAACCTTGGCCCAGCGCCAGGCGCATGGCCAGGGGCTGACGCGGCCCGAGCTCGCCGTGCTTTTGGCCTATGCCAAGATGGCGCTGTACGACGCGCTGTTGGAATCCGACCTGCCCGGCGATCCGGCGCTGGAAATCGAGCTTTCGGGCTATTTCCCGCAAGCGCTGCGGGAAAAATACCCGCAGCAGATCGGCCGCCACCGCCTGCGCAGCGAGATCATCGTCACGGTGGTGACCAACCAGATGATCAACCATGTGGGCTCGGCCTTCGTGGCGCAGATCGCAGCCGATACCGGACGGTCAGCGAGCGACATAGCGCGCGCCTATCTGGCGTCGTGCCGCGTCCTGGGCTTGAACGAGCTGTGGGCGTCGATCGAAGGTCTGGACGGCGAGGCGCCAGCGGCCGCGCAATACGCGATGTTCGCTGCCCTCGGCCGCATGGCCGAGCGCGCGACACGCTGGATTCTGTCCACGGTGCAAGGAAAGCCGGACATCGCCTCGACCGCCCTGCGTTTCGGCGGTGGCGTCGGAACGGTCGCCGGCGCATTGGACAAGCTTTTGTCCGAGGAGGGCGCGGCCGAGCTTGCGCGCGCCGCCGGCGCGTTCGAGGAAAAAAGCGCGCCCAAGGACATGGCGCGCCGCGTGGCGGCGCTCGACCCGATGGTGGCGGGGCTGGACGTGGTGCGGATCGCCGAGCCGGGCAGGCTGGACGTGGCCGATGTCGGCCGCGTGTATTTTGCGGTAGGCGCGCGGTTCGGGCTCGACTGGCTGCGCGCCCAGGCCCAGGTGGCGATTGCCGGCGGGCGCTGGAGCAAGCTCGCCTTCCGTTCGCTGATCGACGAGATCGACGCGATCCAGGCGCAGCTCGCCGCCAGCGTCATCGCCGACGCGGGTGCCGTGGGCGGCGACTGCGCCCAAGCGATCGAGGCATGGTCCGCCAAGCGCCAGGCTCCGGCCAAGCGCGCGCGCGACGTGGTGGCGGATATCCGCGCCACCGGCCGCGTCGATCTCGCCATGCTCGCCGTCGCCGCGCGGCAATTGCGGGCGCTTGCGGGGGGATGAAGCTCGGCGCCCGAAAGCGTCGAGACGTTCCGCCGCTTCACTCGCCAGTTTCTTCCATGTCGCGCGCCGCTTTCAGGGCCGCGCGGTGCACCGCGCTGGTCTTGGCCTCGGGGCACAGCAGATAGGCGGTGCCGATCTGGACGCTCCGGCGATCAGGCCGCGTTGAGCGGCCGCAGCAACATCTCGTCGGCGCAGTTCGTTTTGCCGCCGGCATTGCGCGTCACCACCTTCCACACGCGCCGCGCCCAGCAGGCGAAGACGTCGCTGCGCAGACGCCGGGCGCGCGCCTCGTGGAAGGCGATCAGCTCGGGGCTGATGCGGACCGGCCGCGTGGCGTTGGCGCCGGTAGGGCTGAGGCTCAAGGCGAGCCGTTCGGCGGCATAGATTTCGCTCATGGCTGAACTCCTTTGTTTGGTTGGCGCCAGAGTAATTGATGACGCGGCTGCAGATAATCCGTATATTGCTCACAAGATTGATGAAAAATGTTCACCAATATGAGCGAATCATGAGCGTTGCCAACGACTTGGAGGCGTTCGTGCGGGTCGCCGAGGCGGGTGGATTTACGTCAGCCGCCAAGGCGATGGGGCTCACGCCGTCGGCGATCAGCAAGCTGGTGTCGCGGCTCGAGGACCGGCTGGGGGCGCGCTTGTTCCGCCGCACCACGCGGCGCTTGAGCCTGACCGAGGCGGGCGAGGCGTTCTTCCGCCACGGCAGCCGCATCGTCGCCGACATCGCCGACGCCGAGCGCGCCGTGTCGCGCCTGGGCGAGGCGCCGCGCGGATTGCTGCGCGTCAGCACGGCGACGATCGTCGGGCACCACCAGCTTCAAGTCCTGGTGCCCGAGTTCCTGAGGGCCTATCCCGAGGTGGCGCTGGAACTGAACATGAGCGACGTGTTCGTGGATCTGGTCGCCGAGGGGTTCGATCTGGCGATCCGTGGCGGGGCCCTCAGCGACTCGTCGCTGGTCGCGCGCAAGCTCGGCGAGTTCGACCGCCGCGTGGTGGCCTCGCCCGCCTACGTCAAGCGCCACGGCGAGCCGAAGACGCCAGCGGACCTGGCTAAGCACAACTGCCTCACCTTCACGCACCAGTCGCAATTGAACCAGTGGCCGTTCCGCGTCCGGCCCGGCGCCGCCGCGACGGAGGCGGTGCATGTGCGCGGCAATTTCTCGTCCAACAACGGCGAAATCTTGTTCCAGTTGGCGCTCAACGGACTCGGCATCCTGCGCATGAGCGACATCGCCGTGGGCCCGGCGATCCGCGACGGGCGACTGGTGCCGCTGCTGGAGGACTACACCAGTCCCGACCGCTTGGCGTTCTCCGCCGTCTATCCCTCGCGCCGCCTCGTGCCGCCCAAGGTGACGGCGTTCGTCGATTTCCTGGCGGCGAAATTCCTGCCCCGCCCGCCTTGGGTGGACTAAATCGAAACCTCGCCCCGGTCGGCGCGGAGACGTCCGCCTAGTACGCATACTCCCGGTACACCGGATCGACGCTGTGTTCCCACTCGCCGTTGTAGCGGTCGAGCAGGGTTTCGGCTACGGTGCGGCCGCTTTCGGCGATTTCGAACAGCACGTCGAGGAAACAGCTTTCGTCCGGGCAGGCGAGCTCGCCCTTGGCGCGACGGCGCAACCCGGCCCGCGAGATTTCCAGCACGGCAAGCGCCAGGTCGCGCACCGTGCCGGCGCCGCCGGCTTTCTTGAACTTGGTCTTGAGCGCGTTGCGCGGCACCTCGGCGCGCAGATAGGTGTGGTCGGCGAGCGTCCAGTCCTTGACCAGTTGCGCCGCCTGGTCCTGCGCCGTCTTGTCGTACAGCAGCCCGACCCACAGCGCGGGCAGCGCGCAAAGCCGCCGCCAGCGCCCGCCGTCGGCGCCGCGCATCTCGAGGAATTTCTTCAGCCGCACCTCGGGAAACACCGTCGTGACATGGTCGGTGAAGTCGGTGATGCGCGGCGCGTCGCGCACCACGTTGTGGTACTTGCCGGCCATGAAATCGCGGAACGAGCGGCCGGCCAGATCGACGTACTGCCCGTCGCGGTAGACGAAATACATCGGCACGTCGAGCAGGTAGTCGACGTAGCGCTCGAAGCCGAAGCCCTTGTCGAACACGAAAGGCAGGATGCCGCAGCGGTCGGGATCGGTGTCGGTCCACACATGGCTGCGGTAGCTCAAGAACCCGTTGGGCCTGCCCTCGGTGAAGGGCGAGTTGGCGAACAGGGCCGTGGCCACGGGCTGCAGCGCCAGCGACACGCGGAATTTCTCGGCCATGTCGGATTCGGATTCGAAATCCAGGTTGGTCTGCACCGTGCAGGTCCTGAGCATCATGTCGAGGCCGAGCGCGCCCTTTTTCGGCATGTACTCGCGCATGATGCGGTAGCGCCCCTTGGGCATCCAGCCGATATCCTCGCGCCGCCATTGGGGATCGAAGCCCAGGCCGATCATGCCGATGCCCAATTCGTTGCCAACCTCCTTCACCTGGTCCAGATGCTCGTGCACCTCGTTGCAGGTGTCGTGGATGGTCAACAGCGGCCTGCCCGACAGCTCGACCTGCCCGCCCGGCTCCAGCGTGACGCTGCCGCCGTCCGCGCGCGTCAGCGCGATGACCTTGCCGTTCTCCTCCACCGCCTGCCAGCCGAAGCGCATCATGCCCTTCAGCAGCGCGCCGATGCCGTCGGGCCCGTCATAGGGCAGGCGGCGATGGTCGGTCAGGCGGAACGCGAACTTCTCGTGCTCGGTGCCGATGCGCCACTGCTTGGGCGGCTTCGACCCCGCCGCGATCCAGCCCGTGAGCTGGCGCTTGTCGGTGATCGGCTCGCCGCCGGATACGGGCGGTGCGGACATGCGGACTCTCTTTCTTCTCTACTAGTACCGCGGACCGGCCGGATCGATTCCCGGCCAGTCGCCGGCGATTGATTGGAACACGGATAGCGCGGCCAGCGCCGCCGTGTCGGCCCGAAGCAGCCTTTGCCCCAGCGAAACCGGCGTAACAAAGGGCAGACCGACGAGCGCGTCAAGCTCGTCGGGGTGGAACCCGCCCTCCGGCCCAGTCAGGATCGCGGCCGGCGCGCCGCGCACATGCCCGGCGGCGGCCTTGGCCAACGGCGCGGCCCTGCCCCGCTCGACGCAAAGATAAAGACGGCGCTCCGCGGGCCACGAACCGATCACCCGCGTCAGCGATTCGGCTTCGCGCACCTGGGGAACCGACAATCGCCCGGTTTGTTCGGCCGCTTCCATTGCGTTGGCCCTGAGCCGCGCGGTGTTGACGCGATCGACCGCCGTTAGGCGCGTCATCACGGGCTGCAGCAGGCTCGCCCCCAGCTCGGTCGCCTTTTCGGCCAGGAAATCGATGCGCCCGCGCTTGATCGGCGCGAACACCAACCACAGATCGCCCTCGGGCCCGGGCGCGCGCAGGCGCTCGCCCAGCTGCAACGACACCGCGTTCTTAGCGATTTTCTCGATCCTGGCGGCGAATTCGCCGTCGCGCGCGTTGAACAGCGCAACGACAGCGCCGGGCTTCAATCGCAGCACGTGCGCCAGGTAATGCAGGCGCTCCTTTCCCAGCACGACGGCCGCGCCCGGCTCAAGCCTGTCCTCGGCGTAAAGCCGGGTTTCGATTTTATTAGCGATTTCCATTTTTTACTCGTCATGGCCGGCCTCCGTGCCGGCCATCCACGTCGTCAGGTTACTCTATCGCACAAGTCGTACACTTAAAATGCCCGGCATTGGCGATACTCGATTGCGGTTCGATCGTGATATTGAGCCATCCGCAGACCGTTCGTGACATCGTGGCCGACGTGGGTGGCCGGGACAAGCCCGGCCATGACGTAGTAGAGATAAAGCGCATCGGAGCGAATCAAGAAAGCACATGACCGAGGCCAGCGACATTCCCAAGGGCGGGTGGATCGACCGTCTAGCGCCCGCGCCGGTCCGGCCCTATCTGCGCCTGTCGCGGCTCGACCGGCCCATCGGCGCCTGGCTTTTGCTGATTCCCTGCTGGTGGGGCGTGGCGCTGGCGGCCAAGGGCTGGCCGGACTGGAAGCTGCTGGCGCTATTCGCCATCGGCGCCGCCGCGATGCGCGGGGCGGGCTGCACCTTCAACGATATCGTCGACCGCAAGATCGACCGCCAGGTCGCGCGCACCGCGGACCGGCCGGTGGCGAGCGGCCAGGTCAGCGTGTTCGCGGCGCTGCTGTTCATGACGGCGCAGGCGTTGACGGGCCTGGCCGTGCTGCTGTGCCTGAACGCCGCCGCGATCAAATGGGGCCTGGCGTCGCTGGTGCTGGTGGTCGCCTATCCGTTCATGAAGCGTTTGATCTGGTGGCCGCAATTCGTGCTGGGGTTGGCGTTCAATTGGGGCGCGCTGCTCGGCTATATCGCCGTGACCGGCGGACTGGAGGCGCCGGCGGTGTGGCTGTACCTGGCCGGCATAGCCTGGACGCTCGGCTACGACACGATCTACGCGCACCAGGACAAGGAAGACGACGCGCTGGTCGGCGTGAAGTCGTCGGCCCTGTGGCTGGGCGAGCTTTTGACCCAGCCGTTCCTGGGCCTGATCTACATGGCGGCGATCCTGTTCCTGGCGCTGGCCGGCCGGGCGGCGGGCCTGGGCTGGGTCTATTACGGGCTGCTGGCCGTGGCCGCCGCGCATTTCATCTGGCAGGCCTTGAAGGTGGAAACCGACGACGCGCTGGATTGCCTGGCCAAGTTCCGCTCGAACCGCGACGTGGGGCTGCTGATCTTCGCGGCGATCATGGCCGGTCAGCTCTTGCGGTGAGCGTCCCGGCCGCGCCGCCGTCCGATCCCGCCGATTTCATCCGCGAATGGACCGTCGTCGCGCCGCCGCCCTTGTGCCCCGAGCTCAAGCTTCACCTCGCCGGTCCGGTCACGCCGTTATGGGAAGCGACCGAGACGACCCTGGCGGAAACCGGCCTGCCGCCGCCCTATTGGGCGTTCGCCTGGCCGGGCGGGCAGGCGCTGGCGCGCTATCTGCTGGACAATCCCGGCGAGGCGCGCGGCAAAACCGTGCTGGATTTCGCGGCCGGCAGCGGCATCTCCGGCATCGCCGCGGCCAGATGCGGCGCCCGGCGCGTGGTGGCGTCGGACCTGGAGCGCTTCGCGTTGGCGGCGATCGAATTGAACGCCGCGCTGAACGGCGTTGCGATCGAGACCTGCGCGGAGGATTTCACCGCGGGCGGTGTGGAGGCGTTCGAGCTGATCCTGGCGGGCGACGTGTGCTACGAGCGGGCGATGGCCGAGCGCGTTTGGCCGTGGCTCAAATCGCGGGCCGGCGCGGGCGCGCGGGTCCTGCTGGCCGATCCGGGCCGCAACTACCTGCCCAAGGCGGGCTTGCGCGAAATCGCGCGCTTCACCGTGCCCACCACGCTGGAGCTCGAGGACCGCGTGGAACGTGAAACTTTTGTGTACCGGATAGCTCCCTAGCTTCGGTCGCGGCGTGGGCCTAAAGTTCCGCCCAATAGTAAGGGGGGAGGGAACGGATGCGGGACCATCCGACCCTGAAATACGGCGAGCATCCGGGTTTGCGCTTCGCCTGCCTGTTGGATGGCAGGGGCGGGTGCCGCGATATCGGCTGGCCCGAGATCGAGGCCTGGAAGCCGGACGACGGCGTGCTGTGGGTGCATCTGGAGCGCGACGACCCCGCCGCCCAGGCCTGGCTGCGCGAGCGCTCAGGCGTGGACCGCTTCGCCGTCGACGCGCTCTTGGCCGAGGAATCGCGCCCGCGCGTCGAGGACTGGGACGACGCGCTGCTGGCGGTCTTACGCGGCGTGAACCGCGCCGGCGAGGACGAGCAGCTGTTGGACCTGGTGCCGCTGCATATCTGGGCCGATTCGCGCCGCGTCATCACGCTGCGCGACAAGGACCATTACCTGCTGGCGCTGCGCGACACGCGCGAGAAGCTGATGAACGGCAAGGGCGCCAGCCGCGCCGGGGCGCTGTTCGCGCGCATCGCCGAGCGCCTGATCCGGTATCTCGAGCCGGTGATCGACGAATTCGAATCCCGGGCCGACGATCTGGACGAGACGCTGCTGCAGAACACCAGCGCGGAATGCCGCGCGGGGCTCAGCGACCTGCGCCGGCGCGTGATCAATCTGCGCCGCTACCTGGCGCCGCAGCGCGACGCGCTTTATCGCCTGCAGGCCGAGGACGCGAGCTGGCTGACCAAAAGCGACCGCACGCGGCTGCGCGAGACCACCGACCGCCTGTTGCGGCTGGTCGAAAGCATGGACGCGGTGCGCGACCGCACCACCCTGCTGCACGACGACCTGGCGGCGCAGATCGCCGAGGAGCATTCGCGCACCTCCAACCGCCTCACCACCATCGCCGCCGTGCTGCTGCCGCCCAGCCTGTTCGCGGGGCTTCTGGGGTCGAACGTCGAGGGCATTCCGTTCAAGGACAATCCCTGGGCGTTCGGCTTCGTGTGCCTGGTCGTGCTGGCGCTGTTCCCGCTGGAAATCTGGCTGCTGCGCAAGATCAAGTGGTTCTAGGTCCTCACGGGCAGACGCTGAGCCCGTTGTTCCCGGTGTCGAGAGCGTAGCCGCCGCCCGGGCGCGGCAAGGTGGCAAGGTCGCGAGATGGCACGGCGCCGCGGCTGCCCTATAATCCGTCATGGCCGGACTTGTTCCGGCCATCCACGTCGGCGCAGCGACAGACCGGTCCCCGAGAAAACATGATGAGGCGAGCGATCAAACCGACATCGTGCCTCCTGCCGACGTGGATGGCCGGGACTCGCCCTCCTTCGCTTGGCTTCGGAGAGCGGCCCGGCCATAACGGAACGAAAAACGTACCGTACTAGCCATGCCCTACTCCTCCCTGCGCGATTTCATGGAGCGGCTGGAGCGCGAGAAGCGCCTGGTGCGCGTCGGCGAGCCGGTATCGCCGAACCTGGAGATGACGGAGATCCAGACCCGGCTGATCGCCGAGGACGGGCCGGCGGTGCTGTTCGAGAACGTGGTCGAGAACGGCAAGAAGTTCGGCATGCCGGTGCTGGTGAACCTGTTCGGCACGGTCGAGCGCGTGGCCTGGGGCATGGACCGCGAGCCGCACCAGCTACGCGAGGTCGGCGAGACCTTGGCCTTCCTGCGCCAGCCCGAGCCGCCGCAGGGCTGGCGCGACGCGCTGGAGCTGCTGCCGCTGGTCAAGTCAGTCTTGGCGATGAAGCCGAAAACGCAGACCAGCGCGCCCTGCCAGGAAGTGGTGCTGCGGGGATCGGATATCGATCTCGCCCGACTGCCGATCCAGACCTGCTGGCCGGGCGAGCCGGCGCCGCTGATCACCTGGCCGCTGGTCGTCACCAAAGGCCCGGGCAAGCGCCGCGAGGACGACTACAACCTGGGCATCTACCGCATGCAGGTAATCGGGCGCGACAAGACCCTGATGCGCTGGCTGAAGCACCGGGGCGGCGCGCAGCATCACGCGCGCTGGAAGAAGGAAAAAACCGAGCCTCTGCCCGTGGCGGCGGTGATCGGCGCCGATCCGGGCACGATTCTGGCGGCCGTCACGCCCGTGCCCGACACGATGTCGGAATACACTTTCGCGGGCCTGCTGCGCGGGCGGCGCGTCGAGCTGGTGGATTGCAAGACCGTGCCCCTCAAAGTGCCGGCCGAGGCCGAGATCGTGCTGGAGGGTCACGTGTCGCTGGACGAGTACCGCGACGAGGGCCCGTATGGCGACCACACGGGCTATTACAACTCGGTCGAGCGGTTCCCTGTGTTCACGATCAGCGCGATCACGATGCGCAGCAAGCCGATTTATCTTTCGACATACACGGGCCGGCCGCCGGACGAGCCCAGCGTGCTGGGCCAGGCGCTGAACGAAGTGTTCATTCCGCTGTTCCAGCAGCAATTTCCCGAGATCGTGGATTTCTGGCTGCCGCCCGAGGGCTGCTCGTACCGCATCGCCGTGGTGTCGATGAAGAAGGTCTA
>JAHFPH010000091.1 GCA_023266845.1 Rhodospirillaceae bacterium | reverse complement strand
CCATTTTCGCCATATCGCCGAGGATGCGCGTCAGTTCCTTGAGACGTGCCTGGGGATCGTACCAGTCGCCGGTGAACACCACACGCTGGTCGGGCCTGAGCTTCACCGTGGCTGAATTGCGCGCGATGTAATTCACCAGCATGTCCGGGTTCTTGAACTTGTTCCGGCGCAGCGCGACCACCGCGCCCTTGGGGCCCGCCTCCACCTTTTCCACGCCGGCGTCGCGGCACAGGCGCTTGATGGCGACGATCTCGAGCAGGTTCTCGACTTCCAGCGGCAGCTTGCCGAAGCGGTCGATCAGCTCGGCGGCGAAGGCGTCGATCTCCTGCCGGTCGACCAGCCCCGCGATGCGGCGATAAAGCCCGAGCCGCGCGTCCAGGTCGGCGACGTAGCTTTCGGGAATCAGCACGGGCGTTCCGACCGCGATCTGCGGCGTCCACTCGGCCTCGCGGTGCCGTGCCGAGCCGCGCGCCTCGGCCACCGCGTCCTCGAGCATCTGCTGGTACAGCTCGATGCCGACTTCCTTGATGTGTCCGGACTGCTCCTCGCCCAAAAGATTGCCCGCGCCGCGGATATCCATGTCGTGGCTGGCGAGCGTGAACCCGGCGCCGAGCGTGTCGAGGGTCTGCATCACCTCGAGCCGCCGCGTGGCGCCGGCCGAGGTTCCACGATCGGCCGGCAACGTCAGATAGGCATAGGCGCGGACCTTGCCGCGCCCTACCCGGCCGCGCAGCTGATAGAGCTGCGACAGGCCGAACATATCGGCGCGATGCACGATGATGGTGTTGGCCGTGGGGATATCGAGGCCGGATTCGATGATGTTGGTGCTGAGCAGCACTTCGTAGACGCCGTCGTAGAAACCCTCCATCGCCTTTTCCAAAGCGCGGCTGCCCATCTGCCCGTGCGCCACGGCGAATTTCACCTCGGGCACCAGATGGCGCAGACGCTCCTCGAGCTTGGGCAGGTCCTCGATGCGCGGGCAGACATAGAACACCTGCCCGCCGCGATGCTGCTCGCGCAAGATCGCCTCGCGGATCACCACGGGGTCGTAGGGCAGCACGAAGGTGCGGATCGCCAGCCGGTCAACGGGCGGCGTCGCGATCAGGCTCATCTCGCGCAGGCCGGACAGCGCCAGTTGCAGCGTGCGCGGGATCGGCGTGGCGGTGAGCGTCAGCACGTGGACGTCGGCCTTGAGCTGCTTCAGCCGCTCCTTCTGCTTGACGCCGAAATGCTGTTCTTCGTCGACAATCAACAATCCCAGATTCTTGAACGCGATGCCCTGGGCCAGCAGCGCATGGGTGCCGATGACGATATCGAGCTTGCCTTCGGCCAGTTCCTTCTTGAATTGCGCGGTTTCTTTTGCGCCGACCAGGCGCGACAGCTGCCCGATCCTGACGGGCAACCCGGCGAAACGCTGGGTGAAGGCGCGGTAGTGCTGGCGCGCCAGGAGCGTGGTCGGCACCACCACGGCGACCTGCGCCCCGCCCAGCGCCGTGACGAAAGCCGCGCGCAGCGCCACCTCGGTCTTGCCGAAACCGACATCGCCGCAGATCAGGCGGTCCATCGGCTTGCCCGCGACCAGATTGTCCAGCGTCTCGGCGATGGCGCGCTCCTGGTCCTCGGTCTCGGGCCAGGGGAAGCGCGCGACGAACTCCTCGTACATGCCCTCGGGCGGGGCCAGGGTCAGGCCCTCTTTCACCTGACGCTCGGCGGCGATGCGGATCAGCTCTTCCGCCATGTCCTTCAGGCGCTGCTTGACCCGCGCGCGCCTGGCCTGCCACGCCGCCCCGCCCAGCTTGTCGAGGATCGCGCCGGAATCGGCCGAGCCGTAGCGCGACAGCACATCGATGTTCTCGACCGGGATGAACAGCTTGTCGCCGCCCAGATAGATCACGCGCAGGCAGTCATGCGGCGCGCCGCCGATATCCAGCGTCTCCAACCCCTCGTAGCGGCCGATGCCGTGCTCGACATGAACAACGAAATCACCCTCGGCCAGGGCCGACAGCTCGCCGATGATCTTTTCAGCGCTGCGCTTGCGGCGCGAGGACGGCCTGGCCAGGCGCTCGCCCAGGATGTCCTGCTCGCCGACGATCGTAAGTTCCGCGTCGGTGAACCCACGCTCCGCGGGCAGCACCGCTAGGGCGGCGATGGGCGCGGGCAGCGCCAGGGCCTCGGGCCACGACGTCACCGGCTTTTGCGCGTCCATCCCGTGCTGGCGCAGCAGGGCCGACAGGCGCTCGCGCGCGCCGAGGGTGAAGGCGGCGACCGCCACGCGCCTGCCCGCCGCCATCTCGGCCTGGATATGCTCGCGAACCGTGTCCAGGAGCCGGCCGTCCGGCCGCGCGCGCGCCTCGGCGAAATCGCGCCCCAGCCGGCCGCCCGCGTCCAGCCCCGCGCCGTCCGGCGGGATGAACGACGCCAGGTCGAAAACCGCGCGCTTTCCGGTGCTTGCGTCCAGTTCCTCACGTGTAAGGTACAGTCGGTCGGGGGGCAGCGGGCGATAGACCGGCGCCCCCTCGCCCGCCGCCGGGCTTTGCGCGATGTCGCGCCGCGCGCGGTAGAACTCCTCGATCTGTTGCAGGCGCTCGGCGATCGCTTCTTCCACGCCCCGGTCGTTGGCGATCGGCGCATCCGGCAGATAATCGAACGCGGTTTCGAGTCTGCCGGCGAGCAGCGGCAGATAATGCTCCAGGCCGGGATGGCGGTGTCCGGCGCTGACCGCCTCGTATAGCGGGTCCTCGGTCGCGTGGCCGCCGAACGCCGCGCGGTATCCCGTGCGGAAACGCTGGATCGCCGCCTCGTCCAGCATCACCTCGCTGACGGGTTGCAGGCGGAACCCGTTGCGCGCCTTGCCACTGAGCTGGCTCATCGGGTCAAAAGACCGCACCGCCTCGATCGTGTCGCCGAACAGGTCGATGCGCACCGGCTCGTCGTCGCCCGGCGGAAACAAGTCCACGATGCCGCCGCGCAGCGCGTATTCGCCCGCCTCGCGCACCGTGCCGGCGCGGCGATAGCCGTTCTTCGCCAGGAAATCCTGCAGCGCGGCGAGGTCGAGCGTCTTGCCCGCGCGCGCGGCGAAGCTCGCGTCCTTGAACGCGTCGCGCACCGGCAGGCGCTGCAGCAGCGCGTTGACGGTGGTCAGGATGACCGAGGGGCCGCCGAACCCCTTGGCGATGTCCGACATGGCGGCGATGCGGCGGCTGACCACCTCGCCGTTGGGCGAAACGCGGTCATAGGGCATGCAATCCCAGGCCGGCAGGCTGACTAGGCGCATACCGGGCGCGAAGAAGGCCAGGCCCTGTTCCAGGGCGGCCAGCCGCGCATCGTCGCGCGCGACATGCAGCAGCGGCCCGGCGCGCTTGTCCGCCAGCGCGGCCAGCACCTTCGCGTCGTAGCCCTCGGGCACGCCGCCGAGCGTCCGCCGCCCGGGCCCAAAGCCGATTTTATCGATGAAATTCAACGCCTGTCTGTCTTGAAGCTAAACCGTTTTAACAAAAGCACGACGGCGTCATGGCCCGGTGGCGGGGCCTGACGTTCGGTGATCCAGTCATAGATATCAGGATCGTTCTCGGTCAACAGCGCTTCGAAGCGGTCGAGCCCCTGGGAATCGAGACCCGGCACATGCGCGTCGGCGAAGCGGCCGAGCAGCAAATCGGCCTCGCGCGTGCCCCGGTGCCAGGCGCGGAAGATCAGGCGCTTGCGGCGGATATCGAGAGTTTTGGGCATGGCGGTTTCTATTAGATCAAAATCGGACTATATTTAGTACCAAACAGGTGGGTGCCCAAATGAAATATTCCGAGCAGATCAAACCGATCAGCGAGCTGAAGGCCAAGGCGCCCGAGGTAATTCGAGATCTAGCCGAGAAAGGCGGAACGGTGATTATCACGCAGCGCGGCCATGCGACCGCCGTGCTGCAGGGCATAACAACCTACGAGCAGACGCAGGAAACATTGGCGCTTTTGAAAATACTTGCGCTCGGTGAAAAGGAAGTTGCCGAGGGTAAGGTGCGGCCATTGCGTGGAGCTTTGGCGCGCATTCGCCGCCGCGCGAAGATGGGCTAGCGCTGGATGGCCTATCGGCTTGTGCTGACTCACGGCGCTGAACGCGATCTCGACGATATCTATCGGTACATTGAATCGCGCGACGGCACCGCGCGTGCAGACACACTCGTAGTCGAGCTGCTCGATGTCTGCAACGGCATCGTCACCTTTCCGGAGCGAAACAATGTGCCGAAAGAATTGAGACAGTTCGGCGTCTTGAATTACCGCGAGGCACATTGCGGGCCGTATCGAATCGTCTGCCGAATCGCCGGCTCCCAGATCACGGTCTATTGCATCGTTGACGGCCGACGTGACATGCAGAGCCTATTGCGAAGGCGCCTGCTTCTGTAGCCGAATCTCCCCATGCGCCCGCAAATCCTATTCCCCCTGTTCGCGGCCACGTCGTCCCTGCCCGGCGTGGGGCCGCGCAACGCCAAGCTGTTCGAGAAGCTGGCGGGCGAGCATGTCGCCGACCTGCTGTGGCATCTGCCCGTGGGGATCATCGACCGACGGTTCGCGCCCCAGGTCATGCAAGCGCCGGAGGGCGCGATCTGCACGCTGACGCTGCGCATCCACAAGCACAAGCCGCCGCACAATCCGCGCCTGCCCTACAAGGTGACGGCGTCCGACGACAGCGGCTTCATCGAGCTGGTGTTCTTCCACGCGCGCGAGGATTGGTTGCGCCGCGCCCTGCCCGAGGGCGAGACGCGCGTGGTCAGCGGCAAGGTCGAACGCTTCCAGGACAAGCCGCAGATGACCCATCCCGACCATATCGGCACGCTGGACGAGCTCGCGAGTTTGCAGACCGTCGAGCCGGTCTATGGGCTGACCGCGGGACTTGCGCCCAAGGTGGTGCGCAAATCGATCCGCGCGGCGCTGGCCAAGGTGCCGGACATGCCGGAATGGCTCGACCCAGCCTTGAAGCAGCGCCGCGGCTGGCCCGATTTCAAGCCGGCGCTGCTGGCCGTGCATTCGCCGGAGAGCGAGGCCGATCTGCAACTCGGCACCTTGCCGCGCCTGCGCCTGGCCTATGACGAGCTGCTGGCGAACCAGCTTGCCCTGTCGGTGATCCGCTCGCGCTATCGCAAACAGGCGGGCCGGCCCATGAAAGGCGACGGAAAACTGCGCCAAGCCTTGCTCAAGGCCCTGCCCTTCACGCTCACCGGCGCGCAGGTCAGAAGCATCGCCGAGATCGAGGGCGAGATGGCCGCGCCCACGCGCATGCTGCGGCTGCTGCAGGGCGACGTGGGCAGCGGCAAGACCGTGGTGGCGCTGTTCGCGATGCTGAACGCGGCGGAATGCGGCGCCCAGGCCGCGATCATGGCGCCGACCGAAATCCTGGCGCGCCAGCACCACGCCACCATCGCGCCCCTGGCCGAGCGCATCGGGCTCACCATCGCCCTGCTCACCGGCCGCGAAAAGGGCCGCGCGAGGGATGCGGCGCTCGCGGGACTTGCCGACGGGTCGATTTCGTTGGTCGTCGGCACGCACGCGTTGTTCCAGGAGGGCGTGGCGTTCGGCGACCTGGCCCTGGCGGTGATCGACGAGCAGCACCGCTTCGGCGTGCACCAGCGCCTGGAGCTGGCGGCGAAGGGACGCGGCGCCGACGTGTTGGTGATGACCGCCACGCCCATACCGCGCACCCTGGCCCTTACGGTCTATGGCGACATGGAGGTTTCGCGCCTCGACGAAAAGCCGCCGGGCCGCAAGCCGATCGACACGCGCGCGGTGCCGCTGGAAAGGCTCGATGAGGTCGTGGACGCGGTGGCGCGGGCGATCCAGACCGGCAACAAGGTCTATTGGGTGTGCCCGCTGGTCGAGGAATCCGAGCTGATCGACCTGGCCGCCGCCACCGAGCGCCATGCCCTGTTGGAAAAGCGCTTCGGCAAGCGCGTCGGGCTGGTGCACGGCAAGATGAAGGGCGCGGACAAGGATGCGGCGATGGAGCGTTTCGCGGGCGGCGACATGGACGTGCTGGTGGCGACGACCGTGATCGAAGTCGGCGTCGACGTGCCCGCGGCGTCGGTGATGGTGGTCGAGCACGCCGAGCGCTTCGGCCTGGCGCAATTGCACCAGTTGCGCGGCCGCGTGGGGCGCGGCGAGAAGCCCTCTTCCTGCCTGTTGCTCTACGTCAAGCCGTTGACCGAGGCGGCCAAGGCGCGGCTCAACATCATGCGCGAGACCGAGGACGGATTCCGCATCGCCGAGGAGGATCTGCGTCTGCGCGGCGCGGGCGAACTGCTCGGCACGCGGCAAAGCGGCTTGCCCGAGTTCCGCGTCGCCGACCTGGCGTTCCACGGCGAGCTGCTCGGCGTCGCGCGCGACGACGCCAAGCTGATCATCGGCCGCGACGTGGAGTTGGAGAGCCCGCGCGGCCGGGCGCTGCGCAATCTGCTCTACCTTTTCGAGCGCGATACGGCGATCAAGCTGTTGAAGTCGGGATAGGCTTGTTCCGCCGGGGACTACATAAATCCCTCGCCGCTACTGCTTGGCGCGGTCGTGCAGCGGCAGCTTGGGAATGAACGTGCGCGCGACGCGCTTTTTTCTGGCTTTCTCGATATCCGCGGGATCGGGCGGCGTGACGATGCCGCCCGAGACCACCAGCTTGATCCCGTCCTCCACCGTCATCGACAACTTCACGACGTCGCGGCGCGGCACGAAGATCAGGTAGCCCGAGGTCGGGTTCGGCGTGGTGGGCAGAAACACGTTCACCAGATCGTCGTCCTTGCCGGCGCGCTGGATCTCCACGCCGGGCATGCCGGTGATGAAGCCCAACGTCCAGCATTCGCGGCGCGGGAACTCCACCAGCACCACTTCGCGGAAGCTGGTGGCGTTCCGCCCGATCACGGTTTCGATCACCTGCTTGCTGGCGGCGTAGATGCCGCGCAGCACCGGCATGCGCGCCACGATCCCCTCGCCGATGCGGATCAGCGTGCGGCCGATCAGTCCGGCGGCCAGCATGCCGATCAGCGTCAGCGCGACGACCAGGGCGATCAGCCCGAAGCCGGGAATGTTGTACGGCAGGTAATGGTCGGGATTGTACGCGGCCGGGATCAGCAGCTTCACCTTGTCGTCCACGAAGAACAGGATGTTCCAGGTCAGCCACAGGGTAATGCCGATCGGGGCCGTGACCAGCACGCCGGTCAGGAAATAGCCGCGCAGGCGGCGCAACGCCCGGTGGCGTCCCGACGACGGCGGCGCGGATACGGGCGCGGCGGCAGGCGGCGTCGCGGACGGCGCCGCCGCCTGGACGAGCGCGGCCGAATTGTGGTTCGCGGGTTGGTCCATCGCCTGAGCCGTACAACAGTCGGGCCGTCGCCGCAACGGCATCCCTTCGCGGCCCCCGCGATCCGGGCCTTCCCCGCTATGCCGGGCCGTCCACGCGCAACAATATCGGCAGGTCGGTATCGCCCGGCCGGAGTCCGCATTGCGTCAGCAGGCAATGCACCTGGCCGCGGTGATGCGTCTGGTGATTGAACATATGGGTCACCAGCAGCCAGCGCGGCCGTGTGAACTCCCGCTTCGCCGCGCCCGAGTAGTAGGTCAGATCGCCGTCGAGCCAAACCCGATCGAGCCCATCGGCCCATGCGGCGATGGTGTCGTCGAACGCGAAGCGCAGGCGCTTCAGCTCGTCCCAATCCGGATATCGGTCGACCGAGCCGGGGATGCCGCCCTCGGGCTTCGGCGTGCCGCAGAAGCGGTGCATCCAGATCTGGTCGCCCCAGAGCAGATGGTTGAGCGTCTTGTGGATCGAGCCGAAGAACGCTCCGCGCTCGCGCTTGCGTTCCTCGTCCGGCAGCCGGTCGGCGCAGTCGTAGAGGTTCTGGTTTTGCCAGCGATTGTAACGAGCCATTATCCGGACATGGGCTGGCGTGATCATGGCCGCGCTCCGTTCACGACTTGAAGAACGCCAGCAGCGCCGCGGCGGTTTCGGCGGGCGCCTCCTCGGGCAGGAAATGCCCGGACGGCACCGCCTCGCCGCGCACGTCGAGCGCGCGCTTGCGCCATTCCGCCAGCACGTCGTAGCGCCGCCCGACGAAACCTTTGGCGCCCCACAGCGCGAGCAGCGGTGCTGCGATCTTGTGCTGCATGTCGGCTTCGTCGTGTTTCAGGTCGATCGAGGCCGCCGCGCGGTAATCCTCGCAGGTCGCGTGGATCGTGGTCGGATCGGAAAAGCAGCGGAGATATTCGGCCTTGGCTTCGGGCGTGAACGCGCCGCTGTCGCGGCCCCACTGGCCGAGCTTGGTTTCGAGATAGAATTTCGGGTCGGCGCCGATCAGCCGTTCGGGCAGCGGCGCCTTCTGGATCAGGAAGAACCAGTGGTAATACGCCGTGGCGAAATCCTTGTCGGCGCCGGCGTACATCGCATGCGTCGGGCAGATGTCCAGCACGGCGATCTTGCCGACCTTGTCGGGATGATCCAGCGCCAGGCGATGCGCCACCCGCCCGCCCCGGTCGTGTCCGGCCACGCCGAACCGGCTGAAGCCCAGGGCCGCCATCGCCTCGACCTGGTCCTGGGCCATGGCGCGCTTCGAATAGGGCGCGTGATCGTCGGCCGAGGGCGGCTTCACGCTGTCGCCATAGCCGCGCAGGTCGGCGCATACCACGGTGAAGCTTTTCGCCAGGACCGGCGCGATCTTGTGCCACATCGCGTGCGTCTGCGGATAGCCGTGCAGCAGCAGCAGCGGCGCGCCCGCGCCGCCCGAAACGAGATTGATCTCGCCGGCGCTCACGCGCACGCGCTTTTTGGCGAAACCCTCGAACATTGCGCCTCCTGTTCGTTGCAAACGACGTTAACACCCCGTGCATCCACGGGGCGAATCCGGCTCGCCAACCCGCCCGCCGCCGTATAGAATCCAGTTCGGGAAAGGGTTTGCGTTTAGACAAACCCTCCGGGGGTGGGCTTTAGAGATGTCCGACGCGGCCGAGCAAAGTTTGGGCGGCGTCGCGCTGCTCGGCGACATGAAGCCGGCGGAGCGCGCGACGCTCGAACAGCAATGCGCGTTCCGGCGCTATATGGCCGGCGAGCAGATCTTCGACCGCCAATCGGACAGCCGCGACCTGTTCTGCGTCGTGCGCGGAACGGTGCGGGTGGTCGTGTATTCCGTCTCGGGCCGCGAAGTCAGTTTCGAGGATATCGCCGCCGGCGGGTCTTTCGCCGAGCTCGCCTGCCTCGACAGCCGGCCGCGCTCGGCCTCGGTGGTCGCCGTGACCAATACCGTGGTCGCGGCGATTTCGCCGCCGGTGATGGAGCGCGTGCTGCTGGAGCACCCGAAAATCTCGCTGGCGCTGATGCGCCGCCTGACGCGCATGATCCGCCAGGCCACCGACCGCATCGTCGATCTCAGCACGCTGGGCGCCAACAACCGCGTCTACGCCGAACTGCTGCGCCTGGCCAAGCCCAACCCAAAGGACGCCGGCAAGACCAGCGTCATCCGCCCGGTGCCGATCCACGGCGACATCGCCGCCCGCGTCTCCACCACCCGCGAGACCGTCGCCCGGGTGCTCAGCGACCTGGGCAAGAAGCATTTGGTCATCAAGGAAGGCGCGAGCTTAATTATAAACGATATCAAACGCTTACGGGATATGGTCGAGCAATTTCGCATCGACTGACTGGGCTGTGACGCCCATCACTGTTTGTCCTGGCCCGCTGTGGGATGCTTCACACATCGTCGGGGTTCGCCCCGCCGTGAGAGAACCGATGGGAGGGGGCCGGCCTATCCTCAGCCAAGGCGTAAGCCGGTCGTCCCATTGGTTTTCCGGGCAGTCCCGTCGCGGATTGTCCGACCTTTCGAAGCAGCCTCCTAGACGCACTCCAGGGGGCCGGGTAACCGGCCCCCTGTTTTTTGTCTGTTGCCCGGAACGGGCAACCCGGGGGCCGGGTAACCGGCCCCCTGTTTTTTGTCTGTTGCCCGGAACGGGCAACCCGGGGGCCGGGTAACCGGCCCCCTGTTTTTTGTGCGGGCCGGGCGTTGGGGTAAACTCGTTGTAAGACACCGACGCTGCCGCCAGGAGGCATGATGCCGCGCTCCCTAATTCCAATTGCACTCGCCGCGTTCGCTTGGCTGGCGCCGCTGCCCGCTTTGGCCGTCGAATCCTGGAACTCCGCCTGCCTGATACCGTTGCGCCAGGCCAAGGAGGACTGGACGCGCCTGGCGACGCAGCAAGCGCGCGACGCGGCGGCGCGCGAGCTGAGAGCGGCCGAGCAGCTTTACCGCCGCGGGCGGGACGCGGAATGCAAGGCGCGCATCGACCGGACCCGCGAAGCGATGAAATGAAACGCTACGCCCGGAAGCAATGCGGCGGCGCTTTGTCGGTGCAGCCGGTTTCCCGCTCATAGGCACGCCCCAGGCGGAACAGCAGCGCCTCGGCGAAAGGCCGGCCGACGAGCTGCATTCCCACCGGCAATCCGTTGCGCGAAAAGCCGCAGGGCACCGACAGCGCGGGCAGGCCCAGGTAGTTGATCGGGCGCGTGTTGCGCGCCACGCGCACCACCACCTCGAAGGCGCGGCTGTCGCCGCCCACGTCGGTTTCCTTGATGGTCGGCACGGGGAACGACAGCACCGGCGCGAGCAAAGCGTCGGCCCCGCCCATCACCGTTTCGACGAACCACTGGACGACGCGATGGCGCAGCCTGAGCGCTTCGAGATAACGCGCGGCCGGGTACAAGTTCCCCTGCTGGATGCGCAGCCGCACCTGGTCGCCGTAATCCTGCGGCCGTTCGCGCAGCCATTTGGCGTGGTAGCTGGCGGATTCCGCGCCGGTGATCATCATCGCCATGTCGTTCAAGTGGTCGAGCGGCGGCACATCGGCGCGCACGATCTTGGCGCCCAGCGTGCGGTACACCTCGGCCGCCGCGTCCATCGCCGCGGCGATCTCGGCGTCCATGCCCTGGCGGAACCAGCCCTCGGCTACGGCGATGGTCTTGCCCTTGGCGCCCTTTTCCAGCGCGGCCAGATAGTCCGGCACCTCGCGCGCGCTGGTCGTGGCATCGCCGGGGTCCTGGCCCGCGATCGCCTGCAGCATCAGCGCGCAATCCTCGACCGTGCGCGTCAGCGGACCCACATGGTCCTGGCTGAAGCTGAGCGGCATGGCGCCGTAGCGGCTGACCAAGCCGTACGTGGCCTTCATGCCGACCAAGCCGCAGAACGCGGCCGGCAGCCGGATCGACCCGCCCGTATCCGAGCCGAGCGCGCCATAGACCAGCCGCGCCGCCACCGCGATGCCCGGACCGCTCGACGAGCCGCCGGGCACATGCGCCGGATTCCACGGGTTGTTCGGCGTGCCGGTATGCGGATTGTGGCCGGTCGGTCCCATCGCGAACTCGACCATGTTCAGCCGCGCGATATCCAGCGCCCCGGCCGCGTCCAGCCTGCGGAGCGCGGTCGCGGTGACCGCCGGCACATGGCCCTTGCGGATTTTTGCGCCGCATTCGCTTAAGCGCCCGACGCGGTAGTACATGTCCTTGTGCGCAAGCGGCACGCCATGCAGCCGCCCGCGCCGCTTGCCTTGGGCGCGGGCGCGGTCGGCCTGGCGCGCGGCTTTCAGCGCCGCCTCCTCGTCCATGCCGGCGACGGCGTTCAGCTCACGGCCAAGCGTTTTCAATCCCTTGAGGCACGACGTTGTGGCTTCAAGCGAAGAAATCTTGCCGCGCGCGATCGCCTTCGCCAGCGCGGCCAGGCTTAGGGCGGCGATGTCGGCGCTCATCGGCCGCGATCCGCGAGGCGCGCGAGCGCCGCGATGAAATTCGCGGGCTCATCCTCCATGGCCAGCGCGCCGGTATGGGCGGCCATGCCCGCGACCGCCCGGCGCGTCGCAGCACCAGCGGCGGCGAGCTGATCCTCCGGCAGTTTCATGTCCAGATAGGCGCCGAGCCAGGCGGCGGTCGGCGCGGTCACGTCATCGGTCGGCATGCGGGGCCCCCAGTGCGGCGATCGATCCTCGGGGCGACTTTAAGGCGCGGTCACCAGGGCGTCATCCACGGCCTTGGCCAACTGCTCGGGCGTGAACGGCTTGGCAAGCGTCTTGTGGGCGCCCAGCGCCTCGGCCATGCGCAGGAAATCCATGTTGCGGGTGCGCCCGCCGCCGGACATGGCGATCACCTTCAGCGGCGGATGGCGCTTGCGCATCGCCAGGATCAAGCCGATGCCGTCCACCTCGGGCATGAGGATGTCGGAAATCACCAGGTCCAGCGGCCCGCGGTCGAGCGCGTCGAGCGCTTCCTGGCCGTTGCCCGCCTGCAGCACGACGTGCTTGGCGCGCTCGAGCGTGCACGCGATGGTTTCGCGCACCAGGACATCGTCGTCGACCACCAGCACCCGCGCCATGCGACGCCACGCCCTCCATGCGTCGATCTCGTCTTGGCCCCCTTCTGCTTCGGCCCCTCGTGCCCGCGCAAGCGACCATCGAATTTACCGGCATCCTATGGTCATGCGCGGCGCGCGGACGGCGCATAACCATTAATAGTATCTTGCCGGTGCCGCAACGCAAAAACAACAGGCAAGAGTCCGGCTGCCGAAACGCCGGATTGTCGTTTGTCGCGTAACTCGACGAACGCCACACGCCAATCACCTATTCCATGCGGCCACCATTCAAGGGCGGCTTTGGCCAAAAAGCCGATATCCCGTCCCGATCCGCCGCCGGGCACGGCTCAGCTTTTCTTAAGGTCGGGCGGCCTGCTATAACCCACCGGCGCGCAACACAGACCGGCGCGGCGAAGCGGAAATTGCCATGTATCTCCTTATAGATAACTACGACAGCTTCACCTACAACCTGGTCCATTACCTGGGTGAGCTTGGCGGGGAAACCGTCGTGCGCCGCAACGACGCGCTGACACCCGACCAGGCCATGGCGATGCGTCCTCAAGGGATTGTGATATCGCCGGGTCCCTGCGACCCCGACCGCGCGGGCATCTGCCTCGCCCTGATCGAAAAGGCCGCCGCGGCGCGCATGCCCGTTCTGGGCGTGTGCCTGGGCCACCAGGCGATCGGCCAGGCCTTCGGCGGCAAGGTGGTGCGCGGGCCGATGCCGATGCACGGCAAGATCAGCAAGATCAAGCACCGGGGCACCGATATCTTCGACGACATCCCCTCGCCGCTCGAAGCCACGCGCTATCACTCGCTGGTGGTCGAGCGCGCGAGCCTGCCGGATTGCCTCGGCGTGACGGCCGAAACCGCCGACGGCCTGGTCATGGGCGTCGCGCACAAGGAGCTGCCGATGTTCGGCGTGCAGTTCCACCCCGAGAGCATCGCCTCGGAGCACGGCCACAAGCTGCTCGGCAATTTCCTGGCCCTGGCGCGGCAGCACGGGACCGCCTAGGTCCGCCCCCGATGACCGGCGACATGAACCAGTTGAAGGCGCTGCTCGGGCAGGTCGCCGCCGGCAAGACGCTGACCGAGGCCCAGGCCGAGCAGGCCTTCGACATCATGATGTCGGGCAACGCCACGCCGTCGCAGATGGGCGCGTTCCTGATGGCGCTGCGCGTGCGCGGCGAAACGGTCGACGAGATCACCGGCGCGGCGCGGGCGATGCGCGCCAAGGCCGCGCGCATCAAGGCGCCGGCGGGCGCGATCGACATCGTCGGCACGGGGGGCGACGCCTCGCTCACCTTCAACGTCTCGACCGCCGCGGCGATCGTGGTGGCCGGCGCGGGCGTGCCGGTCGCCAAGCACGGCAATCGCGCGATCTCGTCCAAGTCGGGCGCGGCCGACCTGCTGGCGGCGTTGGGCGTGAATCTGGATTGCGATTTCGCGCTGATCGAGCGCGCCATCGCCGAGGCGGGGTTCGGCTTCATGCTGGCCCCGCGCCATCACGGCGCCATGCGGCATGTCGGGCCGACGCGCGTGGAGCTGGGCACGCGCACGGTGTTCAACATCCTGGGCCCCCTCACCAACCCGGCTTTCGTGAAGCGCCAGCTGGTCGGCGCCTTCGCCCGGCAATGGATCGAGCCGATGGCGCGCACCCTCGGCAATCTGGGCTGCGAGCGCGCCTGGGTGGTGCATGGCTCCGACGGCATGGACGAGTTGACCCTCACCGGCCCCAGCCATGTGGCCGAGCTGAAGGACGGCAAGGTTTCGACCTTCGAGGTGAAGCCGGAGGATGCTGGTCTCAGGCGCGTGCTGCCGGCGGCCTTGAAGGGCGGCGATGCTGCGGAAAACGCCGCGCGCCTGCGCGCGATGTTCGCGGGCGAGCACGGCGCGCTGCGCGACTTCGTGCTGCTGACCGCCGCCGCCGCCCTGCTGGTCGCGGGCAAGGCCAAGACGCTCAAGGAAGGCGCCGCGCTTGCCGCCGCCTCGATCGACAAAGCCAAGGCCAAAGCCGTGTTGGACAAGGTCGTCGCCATCACCAACGCGCCCGCCCCCGCGCCGGTCGCAGCACAATGAGCGACACGCTCGCCAAGATCTGCGCCGACAAGCGCGCGGAGACCGCCCGGCGCAAGGCGGCGGTTACCGAGGCCGAATTGCACAAGCGCGCCGCGGCAGTGTCCAAGCCGCGCGGCTTCGCCAGGGCGCTGGCCGGCGCGGTGGCCAGGGGCGGCTATGGGTTGATCGCAGAAATTAAGAAAGCATCGCCCAGCAAAGGATTGATCCGAAGTGATTTTTCGCCACCGGATTTGGCGCGCGCCTACGCCAAGGGCGGGGCATCGTGCCTATCGATTTTGACCGACACGCCCTATTTCCAGGGCGAGGACGCGCATCTGGTCGCGGCGCACGCGGCCTGCGCCCTGCCGGTGATGCGCAAGGACTTCATGCTCGACCCCTGGCAGGTGACCGAGTCCCGCGCACTTGGGGCGGATTGCATCCTGGTCATCATGGCGGCGGTGGACGACACGCTGGCGCGCGATCTGCTGCAG
>JAHFPH010000003.1 GCA_023266845.1 Rhodospirillaceae bacterium | reverse complement strand
TCCAGCGGGCCTGTGCGACGTTGCATTAGCCAAGCTGGTTAGAGTCTCGGTTTGAATTTCGGCTTTCGACCTGTAGCAAACAATCGCTGCGCCGAGTCGGTCGTCCGAAATGTGCAAAAAAGCGGTCATTCGATCCCATTCACCCTTGCCCCCCAGCCTTGCGCAACATCGTCGCCATAAGATCGGTCCATTGAGGATTGTGGGTTTTCAGTAGCGCGAGAAGATCGCCCTTTGGCTGCTCCAATGCACTCATTTTTTTGATGCATTCGCGAGCGTCTTCTACGCGGTCGAGCGTTGCGTAGCAAAGCGCCAGCGTTTCGAGCGTGGGCAACCAATCCGGCCGGATTTTTAATGCCCGAATGGCGATCTGCAGCGCCTTGTCTTTCTGGTCCACGAAATAAAAGGCGAGCGCCAACATCTGAAGCCAGACAAAGTTTTGGGGATCGTAGGGATTAAGTCGAATCCCGCGTTCAATGGAGCCGATTGCATCGGCCGCATTTCCGGAAAATAAACGGCCCAAGCCCAGCACGAAATAACCGAGGGCAAAGCTTGGACTGATCTCAACCGCCTCTTCACCAGCCCGGATAGCCTGTTCCAGCGCGTCGGAAAACACGCTAATGATCGCCAGTGCGTAGTGAGAATAAGGGTCTTTTTCATCAAGCTGAAGAGCGACGTGAGCTGCGTGCAATCCCTCGCAAAGATCGCGCTGCGGATTGCCGCTCCAACCGAACGCGACAATGCCCGCGCTGACTCGAGCAAGCCAAATGTGCGAATCGGGAAGCTTGGCATCGAGTTTGATTGCTTCTCGGAACAACTCCCGCGCCCTTGCGTGGCCTGCGGGTGTTATTTGATGGAAATGCCACGTACCCTGACGAACCAAATCCCAGGCATTCAGACTTGAGGTGCTACGCGTCGCCGCGCGCCCGCTTTCAATTTTGAGCAGTTCGGGTTCGATTGCCCCGGCAACGCGGTCTGTTATCTCGTCTTGTAGAGAAAAAATGTCGACTAAATCCCGGTCGTAACGTTCGGCCCATACGTGGTGGCTGGAAATTGCGTCAATTAGCTGCGCCGTAATGCGAACGCGGTTGCCCACCTTCCGCACGCTGCCTTCGAGCACGTAGCGCACGCCGAGCTCTCGTCCGACCTGCTTCATGTCCACTGCCCGGCCCTTGTAGGTGAAAGTTGAATTGCGTGCGATCACGAATAGATGTCGAAAACGGGACAGCGTAGTGATGATATCTTCCGAGATGCCGTCTGCGAAATAGTCCTGATCCGCATCGCCGCTCATATTGGTGAACGGCAACACAGCAATCGAGGGCTTGTCTGGCAAGGCGAGTGCCGGGCGTGCTGTTCCGTCCAACTGCACTTGATAGATCCGCACGGGCCGCGCGATATTTTTGAGCTGCTGTTCTCCCATATTGCTAACATTAAGTGTCAACTTGCCATCGACCTGTCGGTAAGCGTTCTCCGCGATACAAATCCCACCTGGGTCGGCAAATGTCTCGACCCGAGCCGCGATATTTACCCCGTCGCCGTAGAGATCGCCCTCGTCGATAATGATATCGCCCACGTTGATGCCGATGCGGAATTCGATCCGGTGATCTTCGGAGATGGCCGCGTTGCGTTCAGCCATAACGCGCTGGATTTCCATGGCGCAGCGCACTCCATCGACCGCGCTCGAAAATTCGACCAAGGCGCCGTCACCCGTGGTCTTGACGATTCGGCCGTGATGCTCGGCAATCTTAGGGTCGATAAGTTCGCTTCGATGCACCTTGAGCGCCGCAAGAGTACCTTCTTCATCGATGCCCATCAGGCGGCTATATCCGGCAACGTCGATTGCGAGGATGGCTGCTAGCCGCCGTTCGACACGCGCTTCTGCCATTAAAGTCGCCCCGCCCGGGTGTGATTTCGAACTGAGTTTATGATTGGGGGCGGGGTATGTCTATCGAGGCAACGATGTCCGAGCCGGGTCATTTCCGGAAGGCGGCTAATGGAAATGACAATGTCCCCTTTTCCACCCATTGCAGCGATTTTGACCGAGGCATTACGGCTAAACCGCCTCGCCTTGACCCTTCGGGGTGGCGCTGTAATGTTGAACAATCAACGATCCGGGGTAGGGGAGCATCCAGCCATGAAATTCATGGGATTCCGCTGCGCGACCGTGATAGCGGCGCTGTTCGCCGTCTCGCCGGCGCTGGCGCAAAAGCAGGTCGTGGTCTATTCCGCCAACGAGAATACGCTGGATTCGCTGGTGTACGAGGCGTTCGAGAAGGCGACCTCGATCAAGGTCAACGGCGTGTCGGGCGGCTCGGGCGTGTTGGTCAAGCGCATTCAGACCGAAAAGGACCGCCCGGGCGGCGACATCATCTGGGGCGTCAGCCGGTCGCTGTTGGAATCCAACAAGGAATTCTTCACGCCCTATAAATCGAAGAACGTGGGCGCGATACCGGCCGAATTCCGCGACCCGAACGATCTGTGGATCGGCAACAACCTGCACATGCTGGTGATCCTGCAGAACACCAAGGCGCTGCCGGAAGGTCAAGGCCCGAAGAGCTGGAACGACCTGCTCGACCCGAAATGGAAGGGCAAGATCGCCTTCACCGACCCGGCCAATTCGGGATCGGCCTATACCAACGCCACGCTCCTCGCGCAGATGTGGGGCAACAACGACGCGGCCTGGAAGAAGGTCGAGCAGTTCTTCGCCAACACGAAAGTGCTGAACCGCTCGTCCCTGGTGTTCCAGGGCGTGGGCAACGGCGAATACCCCCTCGGCGTGTCGCTGGAATATGCCGGGTATCTGTGGGCCAGCAACGGAGCGCCGGTGAAGGTGATCTACCCCAGCGATGGCACTGCCGCCCAGATGGAGGGCTGCGCCATCATCAAGGGCGGGCCGAACACCGAATCCGCCAAGGCGTTCGTCGATTTCATCAACCAGAAGGATACGCGCGAGCTGATCCTGTCGAAGACCTTCCGCCGGCCCACGCGCCAGGACCTCGATCTGTCCAAGCTGCCGGGCAACATGCCGGCCCTCGCGGCGATCAAGATCGCGCCGTACGACGAAGCGGCCTGGACCAAGGCGCGGCCCGAGACCATGCAGAAGCTGCAGGACATCATCGCCAAGACGCGCTGATCCGCGCCGCCGCCGAGGGCCGGAATCGTTGACCGCGATCCGGATCGACGGCGTCGCGCGCGCGTTCGGCGCGGTCGCCGCGGTGCGCGGCGTCACGCTCGACATCCGCGACGGCGAGTTTTTCACCCTGCTCGGCCCCTCGGGTTGCGGCAAGACCACGCTGTTGCGCATGGTGGCGGGATTCTGCGACCTGGATTCGGGCACGATCCATTTCGGCGAGCGACGCATCGACACCGTGCCGCCGCATAAGCGCAACGCCGGCATGGTGTTCCAGAACTACGCGATCTTTCCCAACCTGACCGTGAACGGGAACGTTGCGTATGGCCTGAAGGCGCGCGGCATCGTCCCGGATCAAATCGACGATCGCGCAGCGAAGGCGCTGAAGCTCGTGCATCTCGATGGCTACGGCGCGCGCTGGCCGCATCAGCTCTCGGGCGGGCAGTTGCAGCGCGTGGCGCTCGCGCGCTGCCTGGTGATCGAGCCCGAGGTCATCCTGCTGGACGAGCCGCTGTCGAATCTCGACGCCAAGCTGCGCGTCGAGATGCGCGGCGAGATCCGCCAGCTGCAGAAACGCCTTGGCATCACCGCGCTCTACGTCACGCACGACCAGGAAGAGGCGATGGCGATCTCCGACCGCATCGCCGTGATGAACGCAGGGTCCGTGGAGCAAATCGGCCAGCCCGTGGACATCTACCAGCGCCCCGCCACGCCGTTCGTTGCGCGGTTCATGGGAACGACCAATTTGCTCAGCGGCAGCGTGATAAGGCATGAGGGTGATCGCGCCGTGGTGCGCGCGGGCGGCCACGACTTCCTGGTCGGCGCCCCGGGAATCGCAGAGGCGGAGCCGGGCAAGGCGATCGGTTTCTCGCTCAGGCCCGAGGCGCTGACGATCACAGCACCCGGCGCCAAGCCGCCGCCGGGCTGGGCCAGCCTCGAGGCGCGCGTCGTCCGCATCGAGTTCCTTGGCGCGTTGACGCGCATCGAGCTTGCGCTCGACAGCGGGCTGGTGCTGCACGCCGCGGCGGTTGATATGCCGCGCGCGCTGGCCGAAGGTCCGGTTGCGCTTTCCTACGATCCGGCGCGCGTCACCGCGTTTCCCGGCCCATGCGACTGATCCCCGCGCGCTCCGGTTTTCCGCTGGCCGTGGCGGCGGTGGCCCTGGCGTTCCTCGGCCTATTCCTGGTCTATCCGCTCTACAACGTATTCCAGGCCAGCTTCTTCGATCCGAGCGGCAAGGCCCTTACCCTCGCCAACTACGTCAAGATTCTCGGTACGCCGTTCTATCGCGCGGGCCTGATCAACAGCCTGACCGTCGGCTCGCTGGCCACCCTCATGACGATCGCGATTGGCGTGCCGATGGCGTTTTGCGTCGCGCGCCTGCCGGTACCGGCGAAGCCCGCGCTGCTGGCGCTCGCCGCCTTGCCGCTGGTGCTGCCGTCCTTCGTCGGGGCCTATGCTTGGGTGCTATTGCTGGGCCGCGCAGGCCTCGTCACCCAGGGCTTGCGCGAGATCGGCCTCGATGGCATCTCGATCTACGGCAAGCAGGGGCTGGTGCTGGTCTATACGCTGCAGACTTTCCCGTACGTGCTGCTGCCCACGCTGGCCGCGTTCAAGGCGGTGGACGTGTCGATCGAGGAGGCGGGGCAGAACCTGGGCGCGACGCGCTGGCGCGTGTTCCGCACGGTGATCCTGCCTGTCGTGCTGCCCTCGGTGCTGTCGGGCGGGCTTTTGGTGTTCATGGAGACGCTGGAGAATTTCGGCGTACCCTTCGTGCTGGCCGAGGACATGCCGATCCTGTCGATCCAGGCCTATAAGCTGTTCGTCGGCGAGATGGGCGCCAATCCGGCCTCGGCCGGGGTGCTGGGCGTGCTCCTGATCTGCTGCACCACGGCGGCGCTGCTGCTGCAGCGGTACTATTTGTCCAAGCGGCGTTTCGCCACCGGTGCACGCTCAGTCCCGCCCGAGCTTGTCGTGGCGCCATGGCTCCGGCGCCTCGGCGCGTGCTTCGCCTGGGGCGTGGTGCTGCTGGCCCTGGTGCCGTTCGCGGCGGTCGTCGCGATCTCGTTCCTGAAATTCCGCGGGCCGGTGATGCATCTGGAGCCCAGCATCGGCAACTTCGTTCTGCTGTGGCAGCGCGGCGAGCGGCCGCTGGTCAACACCCTCATGCTGGCGACCGGGGCGGCGGCCGGCGCGACGCTGCTGGGCGTGCCGATCGGCTATGTGCTGACGCGTTATCGCTCGCGCCTGGCCGATCTCTTGGACGTGGTGGCGATGGCGCCGTTCGCCGTCGCCGGCACGGTTCTGGGCATCGGCTTGGTGATCTCGTTCAACAGCGGTTTTCTGATCCTCACGGGCGGCTGGCTGATCCTGGTGCTGGCCTACATGATCCGCAAGCTGCCGTTCAACGTGCGCGCCAGCGCGGCGATCCTGCATCAGATCGATCCGAGCCTGGAAGAAGCGTCGATCAACCTCGGCGTTTCGCCCGCGCGCACCTTTTTCCAGCTCACCGTGCCGCTGATGGCGGGCGGCGTGATCGGCGGTACGATCTTGACCTGGGTTACCATCACGTCGGAGCTTAGCGCCACTGTCGTACTCTACAGCGGCCAGTGGTCCACCATGACGGTCGAGATGTTCCGCGCGCTCGAGGGCACGGGCGCGGGCACGGCGGCCGCGACCGCGACCGTGCTGATCCTGGCGACCATCCTGCCGTTGGCGCTGATCTATCGCGTGCTCAAGCGCCACGAAGTCGCGCTATTATAGGAACGGGAAGGGAAACCGGGGGTTAGGCAATGGCCGAACGCGCGTGGCACGAGATCGTGCGCGACGTCTTCAAGGCGAACCAGGTGAAGCTGGTCACCTATGTGCCGGACAACGTGCTGCGGCCGTTGATCGACGCGGTGCGCGCCGACAAGGACTTCACCTCATTCGCCTGCGCGCGCGAGGAAGAGGCGGTGGGCGTGGTCTCGGGCGCGTGGATGGCGGGGATGCGCGGGGTGGTGCTGATGCAGACCAGCGGCTTCGCCACGCTCGCCAACGCGCTCGCCTCGCTGGCCGTGCCGTTCCAGATCCCCGTTGTCATGATGATTTCCGAGCGCGGCACGTTGGGCGAATTCAACCTCGGCCAGGCCATGACTTGCCGCACCATGCGCCCGGTGCTGGATGCGCTGGCCATGGAGCACCACACGATCGAGCGTTTGGACCAGGTCGAATTCATCGCCGACCGAACCATCAAGCAGGCCGTGCAGACCCAGGCCCCGGCCGCGCTGATCCTGTCGCCGCTTTTGACCGGCGGCAAAGTGCTGAAGAAGTGAGCCCCAAAATGTCGCAAGAATTAGAATCGCGCGGCCGCGGCAACGCCAAGGTGCTGAACCGCTTCGACATCACCAAACGCCTAGTGGCGAAGCTGAAGCACGAAGAGGCGGTGGTCGGCGGCATCGGCAACACCAATTTCGATTTATGGGCCGCCGGCCGCCGGCCGCAGAATTTCTACATGCTGGGGTCGATGGGCCTGGCCGTGCCCATCGCGTTGGGGGTGGCGCTGGCTCAGCCCAAGCGCCGGGTGTTCGCGCTGGAAGGCGACGGATCGATCCTAATGCAGCTGGGTGCGCTTACCACCATCGCCATGCTCAGGCCCAGGAACCTGGCGATCGTGGTGATGGACAACGGCAGCTACCAGATCACCGGCTCGCAGCCCACCTCGACGGCGGCGGGCGCGGACATCGTGGCGATGGCGCGCGGCGCCGGCATCGACCAAAGCGCCTGGGCCGACGACGAAGCCGCGTTCGAGAAGCTGATGGACCGCGCACTCGCGGGCGAGGGCCCATGGCTCGTGGCTGCGCGCATCGACGGCGAGCCGGCGGTGGAGCAGACCGAGCGCGATCCGGCGCAGATCCGCGACCGTTTCATGCGCGGTCTAGGCGTCAAGAAATAGGGGTGCGAAGAAAGTGGCGTTCTAAGCTGCTTTCGCGCCTCGCCCCAGCGCGGCGAGGTTGCGGCGGATCGCCTCGAGCGTCAGCTCCACGGCGGGCGACATCGGCCGGCGGCGCATCACCAGCACGCCCAGGGCGACGTTGCGCAGGCCCGGCTCAGCCAGCGGCACATGCACCAGCCGGCCTTGCGCGATCTCGCGCATGAAGCCCAGGCGCGTGAAGAATCCGACGCCCAGGCCCGCCAGCAGCATCGCGCGCATGAATTCCAGCGAGTTCGAGGTGAAGCGCGCGCGGAACACGGTACGGTGCCGCGCGAACTCGGCCTCGAGCGTCGGTGTCAGCGGCATGCGGTCATGCACCAGGATCGCGGGATAGTCGGCGCACTCCCCCACCGGCACGCGCTTGCGTCCGGCGAGGGGATGCGACGGCGCCACCACCGCGCCCAGCGGCGTCTTCTGCGCGGCGACCACCTCGACGTCGCGATAGCGCTGGTCGACGAAAGAGAGGGCGATGTCGGCACGGCCGCTGCGCAGCTCCTCGGCCAGATCGGCCGGACCCTGCGCCGTCACCGAGAAGGTGAGGTGTGGATAGCGCCGCGCCAGATCGGAAAGCGTGTCGGGCACGAACTGCACCAGCAGCGAATCGAGCGCGGCGATGCGCACCTCGCCGCTGACGATGCCGCGCAAGCCCTCGATCTCGCCCTTGGCGCGTTTGAAATCCGCCAGCGTATCGCGCACATGGCGCAGCATCGCCTCGCCCACGGGCGTCAGCACCACGCCGTCGCGCCGGCGCACGAATAGCGCCGCGCCCAGATCGCGCTCCAGGCGCAGAATCTGCCGGTTGATGGCCGAGGACGCCACGTTCGTGGCCGCGGCCGCGCGGCGGATCGACCCGTGGCGCGCAACCTGGTCCAGATAGCGCAGAACGGCGGCGTGCATTGGTTCCCCCAATGGAAGAATCGGCGATGCCATTTTGGCATCTCCTTGGGCGAAAAACTGTTCTTTTCTAGCGCACCGAAAGGGGCATAGAGTTTGCGTGGGTTATTGGGCAAGGGCGTCCCATGAACGCCTGGGGAAAAGGGGTCAAACCATGGCGAAATCGCGCAAATCCTTGATTACACGCCGCAAAGTGCTGGGCTACGGCGCCGGCACCGTGGGGCTTCTGGCGACCGGGCTGGTGCCAGGCCGCGGCTATGCACAGCAGGCCGCCACGCAAACCGTCAATTTCCAGCTCGGCTGGATCACCGGCGGCAACCAGCTGGGCGAGGTCGTCGCCAAGGCGATGGGTTTCTACGAGCAGGAAAAGCTGAACATCGCCATCCAGCCGGGCGGCCCGTCGATCGACGGCGTGGCGATCGTCGCCTCGGGCAAGTTCGAGATCGGCCAGGTCTCGTCCAGCCCCTCGCTGATGCTCGCAGCTTCGCAAAGCCTACCGATCAAGTGTTTCGCGGTCGGCGCGCAGGAGCATCCCTACACCTTCTTCTCGCTGGGCAAGAAGCCGGTGAAGACGCCGCAGGACTTGGTGGGCAAAAAGGTCGGCATCCAGGCGACGGGCAAGATTCTGCTGACCGCGCTTTTGAAGAAGAACAACATCCCCGAAGACAAGGTCGAGGTGGTGGTTGCCGGCGCCGACATGACGCCGCTGCTGACCGGCCAGGTGGATGTGTTCACCGGGTGGCTCACCAACACCACGGCAATCAAGCCGCTGGGCAAGGATCGCGTCGATCTGCGGCTGTGGGATTCGGGCATCAAGCTCTACGCGCTGCCGTACTACGCCACCAACGACACGCTGACCAAGAAGGCCGAGATGGTGGCCGCGTTCACCCGCGCCACCGCCAAGGGCTGGGAATGGGCCAATTCCAACCGCGAAAAAGCGGTGGACCTGCTGGTCAAGGAGTACCCCAACCTGGTGAAGGCCGACGAGGTCGAGGCCGCCGACGTGATGCTGAAATTCGAGTTCACGGCCGCGACCAAGGCCAATGGCTGGGGCCAGATGGAAATGGCGAACTGGGCCGAGCAGATCAAGGTTTACGACGAGTTGAAGCAGTTCTCGGCCGGCGCACCCAAGGTCGAGGCCGTCGCCACCACGGCGATCCTCGACGCCACCAAGGACAAGCGGCCGAAGATCGGCTGACGCATGACCGCGGCAGTAGCGGTTTCGGGAGCGATCCCAGCGGGAACGGCGGCGCCGGCGAAATCCGGCGCCGCCGAGGCCGTGCGCTGCGAGGGCGTGACCGTTCGCTTCACGACCGAGCGCGGCACGGTCACGGCGCTCGACGGCGTCTCGCTGGCAATTCACGCCGGCAGCTTCCTGACTTTGCTGGGACCGTCGGGCTGCGGCAAGTCCACGCTGCTGCGCGTGATCGCCGATCTGGTGCCGCCGAGCGCGGGTAAGGTCGCGGTTTTGGGCGCCAAGCCCGAGGTGGCGCGGCGCAACCGCGATATCGGCTTCGTGTTCCAGGATGCGGCGCTTTTGCCCTGGCGCACCGCGTTGCAGAATGTCCAACTGCCGTTCGAAGTGGGCGGCGCGCAGCAGCGGCCCGGCACGCGCCCGCCCGAGGAATTGCTGAAGCTGGTCGGACTGGCGGGCTGGGAGAACGCCTATCCGCACGAGCTTTCGGGCGGCATGCGCCAGCGCGTGTCGATCGCCCGCGCCTTGGTCAGCGGGCCCAAGCTGCTTTTGATGGACGAGCCGTTCGGGGCGCTCGACGAGATCACGCGCGACCGCCTCAACGAAGAGCTGCTTGACGTGTGGGAATCGACCGGCACCACCATCGTGTTCGTCACGCACAGCATCTACGAGGCCGTGTTCCTGAGCCAACAGGTGCTGATGCTGGCGGCGCGCCCGGGCCGCGTGCGCGCGCTGGTGCCGATCACGCTGCCCTCGCCGCGCCGTCTGCCGGTGCGCGAGACGGCCGAGTTCGTGGCGCTCGCGGGCCTGCTGCGCCGCGAACTGGAGAATTGCTGATGGCCAGCGACGCCAGCGCGACCGTAAGCGGCGGCTTCGTCGTCGACCAAGCAGAGCAGGCGCGGTTCATGGCCGCCAAGCGGCGCCTGTTGTGGCGCAAGCGCCTGCTGCCCGTGGGCGCGGTGATCCTGCTGCTGGTGCTGTGGCATTGGGCCGTTGTGGCGTTCGACATCAAGCCGTTCATCGCGCCCACGCCCACGGCCGTATTTCGCGTGCTGATCCAGCGCTTCGACATATTGATGGCAAACCTGATGCCGACCGCGATCGAGGCGGTGTGCGGGTTTCTGCTGGGCAATTTCGCCGCCATCGCGCTCGCCACCGCGTTCGTGCACAACCGCGCGGCGGAAGAGGCATTCTTCCCGATCGCGGTTATGGTCAACACCATCCCGGTGGTGGCGAAAGCGCCGATCCTCGTCTTGCTACTGGGCAACGGCATGGAGCCGAAAATCGCCATCGCCGCGCTGATCTGCTTCTTTCCCACGCTGGTCAACATGGTGCGCGGGCTCCAGGACGTGAACCCGCAGGCCTTGGAGCTGATGCGCGTGCTGTCGGCCAGTCCGCGCGAGATATTCCTGAAAATCCGCGTGCAGAACTCGCTACCCTATCTGTTCTCGGCGCTCAAGATCGCCGCCAGCACCTCGGTGATCGGCGCTATCGTCGGCGAGTGGATCGGCAGCGTCAAAGGCATCGGCGCGCTGATCATCCAGGCGACCTACGCGTTCGACACGCCGCTGCTCTACGCGACCATCGCCGTCGGCTCCACCTTCTCGGCCTGCTTTTTCGGCGTCATCGGCCTGATCGAGCGCCACGTCGTCAAATGGAAATCGGACCGCGCGGGCTGAGCCTGAGTCTGGAGTCCGTCGAACGCCCAGGAGTTTAGCTATGACTATGGACCAGAGCTTCATTGCCGATTCCGCCGGACGCGCGCCGGTCGTGGCCGATGCCGACGTGCTGGTGGTGGGCGGCGGCCCTGCCGGTACGGCCGCCGCCATCGCCGCCGCGCGCAACGGCGCCAAGGTGACGTTGGTCGAACGCTACCCCTATCTCGGCGGGCTCGCCTCGGGCGGCATGGTGCTGGTGCTCGACGACATGACCAACGGGCCTGAGATCACGGTCAAGGGCATTTGCCAGGAATTTATCGACCGCATGGCCGCGCACGGCATGGCCGTCTATCCGCCCGCGGAAGACCGCCGCCAGCACATCGAGATGTGGAAGAAATGGTCGCGCTGGGGCGTGCACGATTTCCATTCCCACACCCGCCCGCAGCCCATCACCTATGCCGCGGCCTTCGATCCCGACGGGTGGAAGCGCGTGTCCTGCGACATGATCCGCGAAAACAAGATCGATCTGCGTCTGCATAGCTGGTTCTCGCGCGCGATCGTCGCGGACGGGCGCATCACGGGCGTGGTGTGCGAGACCAAGGCCGGCCGCCAGGCGCTGATGGGCAAGGTGGTGATCGACGCCACCGGCGACCTGGACGTGGCGGCCAGCGCGGGTGCTGCCTTCACGCACGGCTCGTACATCCTGACCACCGTGTTCCGCCTAGGCGGCGTGGATACGGACGCGGCCGAGAAATTCCAGTTCGAGGAGCCGGAGAAATTCCTGCGCCTGGATCGCGAGGTCAAGCGCGTCATCGGCGGGTCGTGGGAGATGTGGTGGCTGAAGACGCCGCTGCCCGGCGTGGTGTGGTGCAACTGCCCGCACATGACGGGCTATGACGGCGTCAAGGTCGAGGATTTGACCAAGGCCGAGTTCGAGGGTCGCACGCGCATCTACGCGATGGTCGATTGGTTGCGCAAGGCGCCGCTGCCCGGCTTCGAGAAATGCTTCGTGGTCGATGTCGCGCCGCAGACCGGCGTGCGCCAAACGCGCCTGCTCGACGGCGACTACGTCGTCAGCAAGGAGGACGTGACCGAGCGCGTGCATTTCCGCGACAGCGTGGCGCGCGGGCGCGACTACTACACGCCCTATCGCGCGCTTCTGCCCAAGAAAGTCGAGCAGTTGCTGGTGGCCGGCCGGCATTATTCGGCCACGCCCGCCGCGCAGAAAGTCTCGCGCGAGATTCCGCCCTGCATGGCGATGGGCGAGGCTTGCGGTATCGCCGCTTCGATGGCGCTTCAAGGCAACACCGCGGTGCGCCAGATCGACGTGACGGCGCTGCAAAAGAAAATCCGCGCGGCTGGCGGCGATCCGGGCGACATACCCGCGGCGAACGCGAAAATCCTGCAAGCGGCGGAGTAGGGCGATGGCGAAGAACGGCAGGCTGCCGCTCGACGGCGTCAGGGTCATCGACTTCACGCAGGTGATGATGGGCCCTTGCGCCACGCAGATGCTGGGCGATTACGGGGCGGACGTGATCAAGATCGAGCGTCCGGGCGCCGGCGACCTGTCGCGCAGCTCGATCCCCGACGATCCGGGCGGGCTGGACAATCCGGTGTTCCACAGCCTCAACCGCAACAAGCGCAGCATCGCGCTCGACCTGCGCGGCGAAAAGGGCAAGCAGGTGGTGCGCGACCTGGTCAAGACCGCCGATGTGGTGGTCAACAATTTTCGCCCCGGCGTGCTCGACAAGCTCGGCTTCGGCTATGCCGAGCTGAAAAAAATCAACCCGCGCATCATCAACGCCGTGGGCTCGGGCTTCGGTCCCGCGGGCCCCAATGCGCATAAGGGCGGGCAGGACGTGCTTGCCCAGGCGCTCACGGGCGTCATGCACCGCCGTTCGGACATGGCGGAGCCGATGTCGATCTACGCCACGGCGCTGGCCGATTATTCGGCGGGCATGCACCTGGTCCAGGGCATTCTGCTGGCCCTTTACCAGCGCGAGCGCACGGGCGAGGGGCAGGAGATCAACGTATCGCTCTACAACTCGATGCTGGCGATGCAGATGCAGGAAGCGGCGATGTGGCTGATGCGTTCGCGCGACCTCAACTGGGGCGCCATGCCGCTGTCGGGCGTGTTCGCCACCAAGGACGGCGCGTTGGTGCTGGTCGGCGCGTTCAAGCAGCACCCCTTGCGCGACATTTGCGCGGCGCTCGAGATCGCCGACCTGTCGGCCGATCCGCGCTACGACAGTTTCCCCGACCAGGTGAAGAACCGCGCCGATTTGCAGAAAATCTTCCGCGATCGTTTCGTCGCGAACACCACCGCCCATTGGCTGAAGCGCCTGGAGGCGCAGGACCTGCTCTGCGCGCCGGTCAAGTCCCTGGCCGAGGCGCTCAACGATCCGCAAACCGCCGTGAACAAGATGGTGGTCGAGGTGCCCAACGCGGGCAACGACCCGATCAAGCTCGTAGCCTCGCCGATCTCCATGTCCGGTGCGGAGATCCGCCTGACCCGCCCGCCCAGATTGGGCGAGCATGGGCGCGATGTGCTGCGCGAATTGGGCTACGCGCCCGCCAAGATCGAGGCACTGGTCAAGGAAGGCGTGGTGGCCCAGGGAACGTCGACGTGACCGTCCGCTTCGAGGTCAAGGACCACGTCGCGCGCGTCACCATCGATCGACCCGAGGTGATGAACGCGATCGACGCGGCAACCGAAGCCGAGCTCGAGCGCATCTGGCAGAAGATCGAGGGCGACAACGAAGTGCGCGCCGTGGTGCTGACCGGCGCGGGCGACCGCGCGTTCTGCGCCGGGGCCGACGTCAAGAACGCCTCGAAGACCGGCCTGGAATACTGGGCCGATTCGCGGCCCAACGGTTTCGCCGGCATCGCGCTGCGCCAGACCCTCGACGTGCCGGTGATCGCGCGGGTCAACGGCCACGCGCTGGGCGGCGGGTTCGAAACCGTGCTGGGCTGCGACATCGTGGTGGCGGCGGAAGAGGCGACCTTCGCCTTTCCCGAACCGCGGCTCGGCCGCATTCCGCTGGACGGCGGCATGGTGCTGCTGCAGCGGCAAATCCCGTTCCGCGCGGCGATGGGTGTGCTGATGACCGGGCGGCGCGTCAAGGCGCGCGAGGCGCTCGAGCTCGGCATCGTCAACGAGGTTGTGCCGCGCGCCGAGCTCGACGCGGCGGTCGGACGGTGGCTCACCGAGATTCTGGCCTGTGCGCCGCTGTCGATCCGCGCCGTCAAGCAGACCGTGCGCCGCACCGCGCATCTCACGGCCGCCGAGGCGCGCAACGCCAAGCTGCCGGCGCTGATCGCGGCGCTGCACAGCAAGGACCAGGACGAAGGCGTTCAGGCCTTCCGCGAAAAACGCCCGCCGCGCTGGCGCGGCGAATAGGCCGCCCATGGCCTATGTCATCACCGAGACATGCATCGACGTGAAGGACGGGACCTGCGTCAAGGTCTGCCCGGTGGAATGCATCTACGAGGGCGGGCGGATGCTCTATATCCAGCCCGACGAATGCATCAACTGCGCGCTGTGCCTGTCGGTCTGCCCGGTGCAGGCGATCTACGGCGATATCGACGTGCCGGAAAACCAGAAACGGTTCATCGCCGCCAACGCCGAATTCTTCGGGCCCCAGGTCACGGGCTGGGGCGCGCCGGGAGGAGCGGGGCCGAAATACGCCACCGGCAAGGATCATCCCATCGTCGCAGCGACGGCGCAACGCCCGAAAGCCTAGGCGCGGGCCGCCAATCCGGCGAAATAGCCCACCGCTTGGTCGGCCGTGGCCACTTCGTCGCGCGCGCGGGCAACGATCTCCGCGCGCAAGGCGGCGAAGCGCGTAAGCGCCGCGCCCTCGTCGAACGCCAGCACCTTGCCGTCGCGATAAAGCCAGCGACCATCCACCATCGTCCCGGTCACGGCTTCGGGCCCGCCCTGCTGCACCAGGGCGGTGAGATTGGGGATCAGCGCCGCCATGCCGGCGCCGCCGAGGTCGATCACCGCCAAATCGGCGCGGCAGCCCTGTTCGATGCGGCCGAGCTCGTGCGCCATGCACAGCACGCGCGCGCCGCCCTGGGTCGCCCAGCCCAGCGCCTCGCGCGCGTCGGGCCAGCGGACCGGGTCGGTGATCGCCGGCCGGTGCAGCATCATGGCCAGGCGCATGATCTCGAATATGTCCTGCCTGCCGCCGGTATTGGCCGAATCGCTGCCGAGCGCGATGGTCACGCCGCGCTTGCGGTAATCCTCGAGCGGCATGTGGCCGCTGCCCAGCATCAGGTTGCTGGCCGGGTTGTGCACCACGGCCACGCCGTGGTCGGCCAAGAGCGCGCGCTCGTCGGCCGTGGGCCAGATGCCGTGCGCCACGGACAGGCGGTCGTTCAGCACGCCGCGACGCTTCATCTCGGGCACGATGCCGCCCTGGTATTTGCTCTTGCCTGCGCGCGACTGCGGTCGCGTCTCCAAGAGATGCGTATGCGCCCCCAGATCCAGCTCCGCCGCCAGGTCGCGCCAGGCCCGCCACAGCGGGTTAGAGCAGCGCTGCGGCGCGTTGGGGCCAAGGAAGATGGAAATGCGCCTATCCTTGCCGTGCCAATCCTTTTTCAGCCGGCGGAACAGCGCGCCGTATTCCTCGCCGGTCGGGCGGCGCGCGCCTTCCACGCGCCGGCGCAGCTCCTCGGGCAGCTCGACATCCAGGATCGTGTGATCGTGCAGATCGTGCATGAACGGCGCGAAGCCCACGCGCATGCCGGTATCGTGATGCGCCTGAAGCGCGGTGTCGCTGCGCGCGACATGCGGAAAATGATCCAGCACGGCGGTCACGCCCGCGCGCAGCATCTCGGCCGCGCCCAAAAGGATCGAGACGCGGATCGCTTCCTCGCTGAGGCTGCGCCCATAGGCCGAGGTATAGAGCGCCCATTGCTCCAGCGGCAGACTGTTCTCGGTGCCGCGCATCGCGTTGGCGTAGGAATGGCAGTGCGCGTTGACCAGGCCCGGCATCAGCACCTGGCCGCCGAGATCGATCTTTTCGGCCGCGCGGGAAGCGAGCGCGGCTGTGCCGCCGCCGGTGGCGACCGCCGCGATACGCCCGTCCTCGATCAGCACCGCGCCCCGGCTAAGGGGCGCGCGCGCATCGGTCTCGGGCAAAACCAGAAGGCAATTGTGCAGCATCAGCGGGGCGTTCATGCGCCGATCCTAACGCGGATCACACTGCTTAAGCGAGGTCGGCGAAACGGCGCTGGTGCCAGTCGGCGTTGCCGAAGCAGACGTCGATCGCCATCAGGCGCTTGAAGTAATGGCCGACCGCCAGCTCGTCGGTCATGCCCATGCCGCCGTGCAACTGCACGGCTTCCTGCGCCACCAGGCGTCCGGCGCGCCCGGCCTGCACCTTGGCCGCCGCCGCGGCGCGGGCGCGATAGCGCGGGTCGGGATCGGAAAGCGCGCGCGAAGCCGTCTCGGCGGTCGAACGCGCCAGTTCCAGCGCCATGAACATATCGACGAGGCGATGCTGCAGAACCTGGAAGCTGCCAATCGGCACGCCGAACTGCTTGCGCGTCTTGAGGTATTCCTTGGTCAGCGCCAGCAGCGCTTCCATCGCGCCCACCGCCTCGGCTGAAAGCGCGACGATGGCTTTCTCGACCGCGCTTTCGACCAGCGCGTGGCCGCCATCGACCGGTCCCAGCACTTGGTCCGCGCCCACCACGACGCCATCCAGCTTCACGTCCGCCGCGCGCAACCCGTCGACCGTGCGATAGGGCGCGAGCGTCATCCCCGGGGTCTTGGCGGGGAGCAGGAACAAGGTGATGCCGTCGGCGGTGGCGACGTTGCCGGAGGTCCGCGCCGAGACGATCAGCCGATCCGCGCTTGGCGCGTGCTGCACGACGGCCTTGTGCCCGGTAAGCTTGAATCCGTTGCCCTCGCGTGCGGCGCGCGTTTCCACATGCGCCAGGTCGAAGCGCGATTTGGGCTCGCCATGTGCCAGCGCCAGGGTCAAATTGCCGGCGGCGAGATCGACCAGCAGATCGGCGGCACCGTTGCCGCCCCGGCTCAGTAACGCGCCGCCGATCACCGCGCTGGCCAAATAAGGCTCGGCCACCAAATGGCGGCCGATGCCCTCCATCACGATCATGGTTTCGACCGGCCCGCCGCCGATCCCGCCCAGATCCTCCGGTATACCGATGCCGAGCCACCCAAGCTCGGCGAACTGCTTCCAGTTCTCGCGGGCATAGCCCAGCTCGCTCGCCACCAGCGCGCGCCTGCGCTCGACGGTATAGGTCTTGGCGAAGAAGCGGGCGACGCTGTCGGCGAGAAGCTGTTGCTCGTCGTTGAGGGACAAATCCATCGCCGGGCGCCCGCTCTAGAATCCCAAAATCTGCTTGGCGATGATGTTGCGCTGGATTTCGTTCGAGCCGCCGTAGATCGAAACTTTGCGCCAGTTGATGTAAGTCGAGGCCAACCCGAGCGCGTAGTCCGGCCCCACCGGCTCGCCGTTCCAGCCCGGCTCGAACCATTCGGGCTGATAGGGCAGCGCATAGGCGCCTACCGCCTCGGTCAAAAGTTCGGTTAGATCCTGCTGGATCAGCGAGCCCTTGATCTTGAGCATCGAGGATTCGGGGCCGGGCGGCTTACCCGTCTTGTCGCCCGACACGGCGCGCACGACCGCCGATTCCAGCGCCAGTAGATCGATCTCGACCGCCGCGATCCTGGCGCGGAACGCGGGGTCGTCGAGCAACGGTCTGCCTTTCATCTGTTCCTCGGCGGCGATGCGCTTCAGCTTCGCCAGCAGGCGCGTCGACAGGCCGACCCGCGCGATGTTCGTGCGTTCATGCGCCAGCAGGTATTTGGCATAGGTCCAGCCTTTGCCTTCCTCGCCGATCAGATTGGCCTTGGGCACGCGCACGTTGTCGAAGAACACGGAGTTGATCTCGTCGCCGCCGTCCATCGTTATGATCGGGTGCACCGTCACGCCGGGTTGATGCATGTCCATCAGCAGGAACGAGATGCCGTCCTGTTTCTTGCCGTCGCCGCCGGTGCGCACCAGGAAGAACATCATGTCGGCGTATTGCGCGTAGGTGGTCCAGGTCTTGGAACCGTTGACGATATAGTGGTCGCCATCCGCCATCGCGCGGGTCTTGAGCGAGGCGAGATCCGATCCCGCCTCGGATTCGGAATAACCCTGGCACCACCAATCCTCGCTTTTCAGGATGCGCGGCAGGTATTTCTTCTTCTGCGCGTCGCTGCCGAAGGCGATGATCACCGGCGCCACCATGGTGACGCCGAAGGCGATGACCGGCGGCGCGGGCGTGGCGCCCAACTCGGTGTCGAAGATCACGCGTTGCAGGGGCGTCCAGCCCGTGCCGCCATGCTCGACCGGCCAGCCCGGGGCCATCCAGCCCTTCTCATAAAGAACGCGCTGCCAGCGCACGTGATCGTCCTTCGACGGCCGTTTGCCCGCCTCGCATTTGTCGCGCAGATCGAGCGGAACGCCGGTATCGAGGAACTGCCGCACCTCGTCGCGGAACCTGCTATGCGCCGCGTCAAGTTTCATCCGCATGTCGCACCTCCCGGCCCGGCCGGCGTTCGGCTATCATGGGCCGCATGAGTTCCACCCTGTTCGATCTTTCCGGCAAGGTCGCCCTTATCACCGGCTCGTCGCGCGGCATCGGCAAGGCGATCGCCGAGGCCATGGCCGCGCATGGCGCCAAGGTCGTGATCTCCAGCCGCAAGATCGGCCCGTGCGAGGAAGTCGCGGCCAAAATCCGCGCCGGCGGCGGCCACGCCCACGCGCTGGCCTGCAACATCTCGCGCCTGCCCGAGCTCGACCAACTGGTCGACGCCACGATCAAGCATTGGGGCAAGATCGACGTTCTGGTGTGCAACGCCGCGGTCAATCCGCATTACGGGCCGATGTCCACGATCACCGAGGACGCCTACGACAAGATCATGGACACCAACGTCAAAAGCAACCTGTGGCTCTGCAACAAGGTGCTGCCCGGCATGGCCGAGCGCAAGGACGGCGTGGTGATCATCGTCTCGTCGATCGGCGGCATGAAGGGGCACAACAAGCTGGGCATCTACGGCCTCAGCAAGGCGGCGGACTTCCAGCTCGCGCGCAACCTGGCGGTGGAGTGGGGCGGGCACAATATCCGCACCAACTGCATCGCCCCGGGCATCGTGCGCACGGATTTCGCGCGCGCCCTGTGGGAAAATCCCGAGACCTACAAGCAGGCGGTCGAGACCTATCCGCTGGGCCGCATCGGCGAGCCCGACGAGGTCGCGGGCGTAGCGGTGATGCTGGCCGCGCGCGCCGGCAATTTCATCACCGGCCAGGTGTTCACCGTGGACGGCGGGGCCACGATCTCCGGCGGCCGGTATAGCTGACGCCGGGTTCACGCGACCTCGAACAGTCCGGCCGCGCCCATGCCGCCGCCGATGCACATCGTGACGACGCAGTACTTGGCGCCGCGCCGCTTGCCTTCGATCAGCGCATGGCCGGTAAGCCTGGCGCCCGACATGCCGTAGGGGTGGCCGATGGCGATCGAGCCGCCATCGACGTTCAGCTTATCGTTGGGAATGCCCAGGCGATCGCGGCAATAGATCACCTGCACCGCGAAGGCCTCGTTCAATTCCCACAAATCGATGTCGCCGATCTTCAACCCGTGGCGCTGCAGCAGGCGCGGCACGGCGAACACCGGGCCGATGCCCATCTCGTCTGGCTCGCAGCCCGCGACGGTGAAGCCGCGGAAAATACCCAGGGGGTGCAGGCCGCGCTTTTCGGCTTCCTTGCGTTCCATAACGACGCAAGCCGATGCGCCGTCGGATAGTTGGCTGGCGTTGCCGGCGGTGATGAACTGGTCGTCGCCGCGCACTGGCTTCAGTTTGGCTAGGCCCGGCAGGTTGGTGTCGGGCCGGTTGCCTTCGTCGCGCTCCACCGTCACCTGTTCGGTCCAGGTTTTGCCGCTGTCCTTGTCGGCCATCAGCTTGGTGGTGGCCATCGGCACGATCTCGTCGTCCAGGCGTCCGGCCTGCTGCGCGGCGGCGTAGCGCAACTGGCTTTGCAGCGCGTATTCGTCCTGTTTCTCGCGGCCGACCTTGTAGCGTTTGGCGACAATGTCGGCCGTTTCGATCATCGTCATGTAAAGGTCGGGCTTGGTCTGCTTGATCCAATCGTCCTGGCCGTAGAACTTGTTCTGGTGCTCGGTCTGCACCAGCGAGATCGACTCCAGGCCGCCCGCGACCACCACCGGCGTCTGTTCCATCACCACGCGCTGCGCCGCGATAGCGATGGTCTGAAGGCCCGAGCTGCAAAACCGGTTGACCGTCATGCCGGCCGTGGTGACGGGCAGCCCGGCACGAATCGCGGCCTGGCGCGCGATGTTGTGGCCGGTGGCACCCTCGGGCATGGCGCAGCCCATGACGCAATCCTCGATCTCCGCCGGCTCCACCTTCGCGCGCGCCACCGCGTGCTTGATGGCATGGCCCGCCAGGGCCGCGCCGTGGGTCAGGTTGAAGCCGCCGCGATAGGCCTTGCCGATCGGCGTGCGCGCGGTCGAAACGATCACCGCCTCGCGCATCACGCTTTCCCCTTGAGATCGGCGAAGCCCTTGCCTTCCTTCGCCAGCCGTTCCAGCAGCGCCGAGGGCTTCAGGGCGTCGCCTTGCTGCTCGTGCAGCCGACGCATGACGGCGGCGATTTTGTCCAGGCCCATCTGGTCGGCATAGAACATCGGCCCGCCGCGGTAGATCGGAAAGCCGTAGCCGTTGATCCAGATGATGTCGATGTCGCTGGCGCGCAACGCCAGGCCTTCTTCCAAAATCTTCGCGCCCTCGTTGATCAGCGGATACATGCAGCGTTCGAGAATTTCCTGTGCGTCGATCTTGCGGCGCTTGATGCCCATCTCGGCCGCGGTCTTCAGGATCAGCTCCTCGACGAACGGGTCGGGGATCGGCGTGCGGTTGCCCGCCTCGTATTTGTACCAGCCCCCGCCGGTCTTCTGGCCGAACTTGCCCATCTCCGCCAGTTTGTCGGCGACGATGTAGCCCCGGTAGTTCTCGCGCCCCTCGGCGGCGCGACGCTTGCGAATGCGCCAGCCCACGTCGATGCCCGCCAGGTCGTTCATCGCGAACGGCCCCATCGGGAAGCCGAAATCGTAGATCACCCTGTCCACTTCGTGCGGCAGCGCGCCTTCCAGGATCAGCGCGTTGGATTGGCGTGTGTAGGCATAGAGCATGCGGTTGCCGACAAAGCCGTCGCACACCCCCACCAGCACGCCCACCTTGCCGATGGTCTTGGCCAGGCTCATTACCGTGGCGATCGTCTCCTTGGACGATTTCTTGCCGCGCACGTTTTCCAGCAGGCGCATGACGTTGGCGGGGCTAAAGAAATGCGTGCCGATCACCTTGTCCGGGCGCTTGGTGACGGCGGCGATGGCGTCGACGTCCAGCGTCGAGGTGTTGGTGGCGAGGATCGCCGCCGGCTTGCAGGCCGCGTCCAACTTGCGCATCACCTCTTTCTTCAGGTCCATTTCCTCGAACACCGCCTCGATCACCACGTCGGCGTCCTTGAGCGCGTCGAACGACGTGGCGCCTCTAATCAGGCCCACGCGCTTCTGCATCTCGGCCTCGGTGAGGCGCCCCTTGGCGGCGGTGGCGGCGTAGTTCTTGCGGATGACGCCCAGGCCCTTATCCAGCAATTCCTGCGAGGATTCGACCACGGTCACCGGAATCCCGGCATTGGCGAAGTTCATGGCGATGCCGCCGCCCATCGTGCCGCAACCCACCACGCCCGCCTGCTTGATCGGCAGGGTGGGTGTGTCGGCCGGCACGTCGGGGATCTTCGCCACCTCGCGCTCGGCGAAGAACACATGGCGTTGCGCCCTGCTCTGGTCCGAGGCGACGCAGGCCGTGAACATCTCGCGTTCTTTCTTGAGGCCCTCTGTAAAGGGCAGGGTGACGGCGGCCTCGACCGCGTCGATGCAGCGTTGCGGCGCCTCCAGGTTGCGCGCGCGCCGCGCTGTCTCCTTGCGCGCATTGGCGAACAGGTCGGGCTTGGTCTTGGCGGCTGTGATCTTGCCGTCGAGTGCGCTCGTCTTCACCGGTTTCTTGCCGATCATCTTGCGCGCCTCGGCGATCGCCGCGCCCACTACGTCCGCGTCGTTCACCGCTGAAACGATGCCCAGTTTCAGCGCTTTGTCGGCCGGAGCCAGCTCGCCGTTCACGATCATCTCCAGCGCCGGCTCGACGCCGATCAGCCGCGGCAGGCGCTGTGTGCCGCCTGCGCCGGGCACCAGGCCCAGCTTCACCTCGGGCAGGCCGATGCGCGCCTTGGATACGGCAACGCGGCCGTGGCAGGCCAGCGACAATTCCAGTCCACCGCCGGCGCAGGGGCCGTTGATCGCGGCGACGAAGGGCTTGGGCGAGTTCTCGATCGTCGCAATCACGTCGCGTAAACTGGGCGCGTCGGCCGGGCGCGGCTTGCCGAATTCGCGGATGTCGGCGCCACCGACATAGACGCGCCCGGTGCCGGTGATCACCACGGCCTTCACGCCCGCGTCCTTGACGGCCTCGTCCAGCCGCGCCGCCAGCGCGCGCAGCATCGGCACGCCCAGCGCGTTGACCGGCGGGTTATCCAGGGTCAGCACCGCGATATCGCCGCGCTTTTCGATGCGAACTTCAGCCATGACCTGCCTTGCTTTCCTTCGATCCTCTAGGCGGCGCCCTTTTTATCGGCGATGAGCTGCTGGCGCAGCACGCGCTTGGCGATCTTGCCGGTGGCTGTATGCGGTATCTCGTCCAGGAACACAACCTCGTCCGGCACGGCGTAGCGCGCCACCCTGTCGGCGAGGTATTTCAGGATCTCCTTGGGCGGTATTTTGGCGCCCTGGGCGGGGCGCACCACCAGCAGCGGCCGTTCGCCCCAGCGCGGATCGGGCCGCGCGATCACCGCGGCCTCGGCCACGCCGGGAAAGCCGCAGGCCGCGTTTTCCAGGTCGATCGAGCTGATCCATTCTCCGCCCGATTTGATCATGTCCTTCTTGCGGTCGACGATCTGGATATAGCCGCGCGCGTCGATGGTCGCGACGTCCCCGGTGTGCAACCAGCCCTCGGCATCAACCGCCGCGCGCGTGGCGGCCTCGTCGTTGTAATAGCCGCGCGCGATCCAGGGCCCGCGCACGCACAGTTCGCCGGCGCTCTTGCCGTCGCGCGGCAGCTCGGTGCCGTCCTCGCCGATCACCTTTATGTCGACGAAGCAGCGCCCGCGCCCCTGCTTGGTCTTGAACAACAGCCGGTCGTCGTAGGGCAGGGCGGCCTCTTGCGGCGCCAGGCGCGTGTCGGTGGCGGAGGCCGAGGTCTCGGTCATGCCCCAGCCATGCACCACATGGATGCCGAATTCGCGCTCGAATGTGTCGACCATGGCGCGCGACGCCGCCGCCCCGCCGATCGCCAGCATGCGGATGCTGTTGAGCCGCCGGTTGGTGCGGCGCATGTAGTCGATCAGCGCGGCCCACACCGTGGGCACGCCCGCGGTGACGGTGACCTTCTCGTTGTCCAGCAACTCGAATAGGTTTTCTGCGTCCAGCTTGGCGCCCGGGTAAACCAGCTTCGATCCGCCCAGCGGCGCGCCGAACGGAATGCCCCAGGCGTTGACGTGGAACATCGGTACGACCGGCAGCACCACGTCGGTCGGGCCATAGCCGAAGGATTTCCCCAGGCAGATGTTCATCGCGTAGATCATCATCGAGCGGTGGCTGTACAGCACGCCCTTGGGATTACCCGTGGTGCCCGAGGTGTAGCAGAGCAGCGCGGCCGCGCGCTCGTCGAGCTCGGGCCACTCATACGTCTCGGGCCGGCCGGCGACCAGGTCTTCAAAACAAAGCGCGTTGGGTAGCACTGTCTTGGGCATGTGGGCCGCGTCGGTCATTACCACGAAATGTTCGACCGATTTGAGGCGCTGGGCCACACGCTCGATCAGCGGCACGAACGTGAGATCAACGAACAGCAGCCGGTCCTCGGCGTGATTGACGATGTAATCGATCTGGTCGGGATGCAGGCGCGGGTTAATGGTATGGCACACCGCGCCGATGCCGGGCGCGGCATAGTAAAGCTCCATGTGGCGATAGCCGTTCCAGGCCACGGTGGCGACGCGGTCGCCCTGGCCGATGCCCAGCGACCGCAGCGCATGGGCCAGCTGCGCCGTGCGCTTCAGGCAGCGCGCATAGTCGTAGCGGTGGATCGGCCCTTCGATCGTGCGCGACACGATCTCGGTGTCGCCGTGGTATCGCGCCGCGTATTCCAGCAGCGATATCACCAGCAGCGGCGTTTCCATCATCAGGCCATTGAGCGCCGGCATGATTCTTTTCCCCTTGGCGGCCGTCGGACCTTCGCGTGAAAGGCCCGCCGGTATCGCCGCCCTCTCAGCTTCCTTCGACCGACAGCGCCGTGCCGAACAGGCGCCAGGTCGTACCGTCGAACTTTTGCAACTGCATCTGCTTGATCGGCGCAAAATCGTTCGGCCCCGTGTTGATCTTGATGCCCGGCAGCAACATCGGCATCTCGAGGTTCTTCAGATTGGCGGCCTGCTTCATCACGTTCTCGCGCGTCAGGTCGTTACCGCACTGCTTCAGCACCTGCACCAGGGTCTGCGCCACGCTGTAGGCATAGACGTTGAAGGTGCTCGCCAGGTCGGCATTCGGATTGTACTTCTGCATCCAGGCCAGCCAGTCCTTGTACTCCTTGGCGTTCTGCCATTGCGGGTCGGTCGGGTCCTTGTGGTAGGCGGAGGTGACGATGTCGACCGCCTTTTCGAGACCGGCGGGTTTCAGCACCGCGCTGACCGAGGTCGAGACGTTGTTCAGGATGTGCAGCGGCTTCCAGCCCAGATCGGCCACCTTGCGGATCGCCTGCGACGCGAATTTCGGCGTGGCGACATTGACGAACACGTTGGCGCCGCTGTTCATCAGCGCCACGACCTGCGAGTCGACCGTGGGGTCCGAGGTTTCGTACGACTTGGTCGCCACGATCAGCTTGGCTGCGTCATTGCCAAGGCCCTGCTTCAGCCCGTCAAGATAGTCCTTGCCGTAGTCGTCGTTCTGGAAAAGAACCGCGATCTTCGGCTCCTTGACGTTGCTGACGATGTACCTGGCGTAGATCTGGGCCTCGGTCTGGTAGTTCGGCTGCCAGCCCATGGTCCAGGGGAAGTTCTTCGGGTCGTTCCATTTGGTGGCGCCGGTGGCGACGAAAAGCTGCGGCACCTTGTTCTCGTTCATATAGGGCTGGATCGCCGAGTTCGACGGGGTGCCCAGGCTCTGGAACACCAGCAGCACCTGGTCCTGCTCGACCAGCCGGCGCACCTGCTCGACCGCCTTGGGCGGGCTGTAGGCGTCGTCCAGCGTGACGTACTTGATCTTGCGGCCATTGATGCCGCCCTCGTCGTTCACCTTGTCGAAATACGCGCCGATCGCCTTGCCGATCGCGCCATAGGCCGAGGCCGGGCCGCTATAGGGGTTGATGTTGCCGATCTTGATCTCGGTGTCGCTGGCGCCCGGCCCGTACTTTTTCTGGACGACCGGCGGCCCGGGCTGCTTTTGCGGTCCGAGCAACACGAATGCAACGGCGCCCACCGCAACCACGCAGGCCGCGATCAGCAGGATACGTCGATCGAAGTTCATGGGTTTCCTCCGTCTTTTGTCATGCCAAGAAACTCTCCGCCTTACCTCGCTTCGTCCGCGTCGGCGCTTTCGCGCGCCTGGCGGTATCTGATCGCGCGTTCCTTGATGAACCCGGCCACGCCCTTGGGCATGACGTACATGAATCCCAGAAGGAACATGCCGTAGATCGCCCAGGGCGCGGCGTCGGAAATCTGGTTGGCGATGTTCGGGATGAACTGGATGAAGATGCCGCCGAAAATCGCGCCGCTGACCGTGGCGATGCCGCCGACCACCGAGCCGACGATGAACGAGATCGACAGGAACACGTTGAAGCTGTCGGGCGCCACGAATCCGGTGACGATCGCCGCCATCGCGCCGGCGATGCCGGTGAACAGCGCGCTGACCCCGAACGCGCAGGTCTTGTAGAGCGGCAGGTTGATGCCCATGGCGGCGGCCGAGATCGGATGGTCGCGGATCGCCACCAGCGCGCGGCCGGTGCGGCTTTTCAGCAGATTGCTGCCCGCCCAAAAGGCGATCAGCAGCACGATCAGCACCTGGTAGTAAAGCCAGCGGTCGCGGCCGATCGGCAGCCATAGCGGTGCTGCTGGCTTGCGCAGCAGAATGCCCTGCGACCCGCCGGTCCAATGGTCGAAGTATTTCAGGAATTGCGGCGTCGCCACCGCCATCGACAGGGTGACCAGCGCCAGGTACAGGCCTTCGAGCCTGAGGGCCGGCAGGCCGAACAGCACGCCGACGGCGAAAGCGGCAAGGCCGGCCGGCACGATGGTCAGGTAATAGGGCACGCCCAGCTTGTGCATCAGGATCGCGGCGGCGTAGCCGCCGATCGCGAAGAACGCGCCGTGGCCCAGCGAAATCTGTCCGTTGTAGCCCGTGAGGATGTTCAAGCCCAGCAGCGCCACGGCATAGATCGCGGCCTGGGTGAATTGGAACACGCGATAGTCGCTGACCGCCCAAGGCAGCAGCACCGCGATCATGACCGCCAGCGCGATCAGCACGCGGCGCCAAAAATCGGCGTCGAGGCCCGCGATGCGCTGGGCGGGCAGGGCGGAAACGATGGTGCCGGGCGCGCTCATCCGGCTACACCCGCTTGATCGCGACGCGGCCGAACAAGCCACTGGGCTTTATCACCAGCACGAGGATGATGAAGGCGAGCGCGGTCGACAGCTTCAGTTCGCTCGCGATCAGGTATGTGCCGACCAGGTTTTCCAGCACGCCCACGATCAATCCGCCCAGCACCGCGCCGCCGGGGCTGGAGATGCCGCCCAGCAGCGCGCCGGCGAAGGCATACAGCAGCACGCCGCTCATCATGTTGGGGTCGAGGAACAGCACCGGCGCGACCATCACGCCCGCGACCGCGCCCACTGCCGCGGCCAGGCCCCAGCCCATCGCCAGCATCCAGCCCACGCGGATACCCGCGAGCTTCGCCGACTCGGGGTTCTGCGCCGCCGCGCGCATCGCCAGACCCAGCGGCGTGAAGCGGAAGAACGCGAACAGCAGCATCAGCATCGCCAAGGTCACGCAGATCACGCCCAGGTCGTGGCCGGTGATGGCGCCGCCGAACAGCGGCTTGGACGGGAAGGGACTGGGAAATTCCTTGACGGTATAGGTGTAGATCCAGCCCGCCACGGCGTTCAGGATGACCAGCAAGCCGATGAACACGATGACATGGGTCAGCACCGGCGCGTCGTGCACCGGCCGCACGATGACGCGCTCGATCAGCACTCCGCCGATGAACGAGATCAGCACGGTCAAAAGGAACGCGGCCCAGAACGGCAAGCCGGCCTGCACCAGCGTCCAGGCGATATAGGTCGAGAACATCGCCATCTCGCCTTGCGCGAAGTTCACCGATTCGGTCGCCTGATAGATCATCACCAACGCCAGGGCGAGGCTCGCGTAGACCGCGCCGGTGGCGACGCCCGACAGGATTTGCTGCGTGAGCTGGGTCATGGCGTCAGTAGCCCAGATACGAGCGGCGCACCTGCTCGTTCTCTTTCAGCGCGCGCGCCGGACCGCCCATCACCATGCTGCCGGTTTCGATCAGATAGGCATGGTCGGCCAGCTCCAGCGCCAGCGCCGCGTTCTGCTCGACCAAAAGGATGCTGACGCGCTGCTCGCGCCGGACCGTTTCCATGATCTTGAAGATGCTGGCGACGATCATCGGCCCCAGGCCGAACGAGGGCTCGTCGAGAACCAGAAGCCGGGGCTTGAGCATCAGCGCGCGGGCGATCGCCAGCATCTGCTGCTCGCCGCCCGACAGCGTGCCGGCTTGCTGCTTGCGCCGCCCGGCGAGCTTTGGGAAATGCTGGTACATACGCTCCATGTCGTCGTTGGCGGCGCCGCGGTCGCGCCGGCCATAGGCGCCGATGCGCAGGTTCTCCTCCACGCTCAGGCGCACGAAGGTGCCGCGCCCCTCCGGCACGTGCGCCACGCCCAGGCGCGCGATGGCCTCGGTCGCCTTGCCGTCGATGCGCTCGCCGGCGAAGCGCACGTCGCCCTTGCGGCTCACCATGCCGCAGACCGCGCGCAGCGTCGTAGTCTTACCCGCGCCGTTGGCGCCTAGGAGGGCGGTGATGCCACCTTCCTCGACCGCGAAGCCGATGCCGTGCAGAACCTCGGCCGGCCCATAGGACGCGCGCAGGTCCGAGACTTCCAGAAGCGCCGTCATCCCTCAGCCTTTCCAAGATAGGCGCGGATCACCCGCTCGTCGCAACGCACCTCGGCGGGCGGGCCCTCGGCGATCACGCGGCCGAAATCCAACGCCACCACTTTGTCGGAAATTCCCATCACGAACGCCATGTGATGCTCGACCAGCAGGACCGTGATGCCCAGGCCGTCGCGCACGCGCCGCACCAGGCCGCTGAGCTCGGCGACTTCCTCGTGGTTCAGCCCGCCCGCGGGTTCGTCCAGCAGCAGCAGGCGCGGCTTGCTCGCGAGCGCGCGCGCCAGCTCCACGCGCTTCTGCGTGCCGAAGGGCAGGCTCGCGATCGGGCGCTCGGCCAGATGGTCGAGCCCGACGAAAGTGAGCATGGCGCGGGCGGTCTCGCTCAATTCCCTTTCCTCGCGCCGGCCGAGCGACGCACGGAAAGCGTTGCCCAAAAAGCCGCTCTTGCCGCGCGCGTGCGCGCCGACGATCACGTTGTCCAGCACGCTCATCGACCGGAACAGGGCCAGGTTCTGGAAGGTGCGGCCGATGCCCGCGCCCGCGATCTGGTGCGCGCCCAAGGCCAGCAGCGAGCGCCCAGCGAAGCGCACGGCGCCTTCGCTCGGCTTGTACAGCCGCGACAGCACGTTGAAGGCGGTGGTCTTGCCCGCGCCGTTCGGGCCGATCAGCCCGGCGATCTGGCCTTCGGCAACGGTGAACGAGATGTTGTCCAGCGCGACGATGCCGCCGAAGCGCACGGTGACGCCGCGCACCTCGAGCAGCGCGTCGGTTGCGATCTTCAGCGCGGCGGTCATCGGCGGCGCGCGTTCCCTGCGCGCCGAAGCGGCTCAATCCTGGGCGAATCCATCGCCGCTTCCCTCCCTGGCCCGCGTTGATTTTTTGGCTTTTAAGCGCGGGTTCCAAGCGACGGTTGCATGGGGGCAAGCCGGGCGTCAACGAAAGCGAAATACTGTTTCGACAAGCGGAATTTGGGCCGGCGCAGGGCTCAATTCCGCGGCGACTTTTGCAGCTCAAACCGCGCGATCTGGGCGATGTGCACCTCGTCCGGTCCGTCCACCAGGCGCAGCGTGCGGGCGTTGGCCCAGGCCTCGGGCAGGCCGAAATCCGGCCCCACGCCGCCCGCGCCGTGCAGCTGGATCGCGCGGTCGATCACCTTCAATGCCATTTCCGGCACCGCCACCTTGATCATCGCGATTTCGGACTTGGCGACCTTGTTGCCGACCGTGTCCATCATATAGGCCGCCTTCAGCACCAAAAGCCGCGCCTGCTCGATCTCGATGCGCGAGCGCGCGATCATGTCGGCGGCCACGCCGTGCTCGGCGATCGGCTTGCCGAAGGCGACTCGCGACTTGGCGCGCGCGGCCATCGCCTCGAGCGAGCGCTGCGCCACGCCGATCGCGCGCATGCAATGATGGATGCGGCCCGGTCCCAGCCGCCCCTGCGCGATCTCGAAGCCGCGCCCCTCGCCCAGCAGGATGTTCGTGGCCGGCACGCGCACGTTCTCGAACTTCACTTCCCAATGGCCGTGCGGCGCGTGGTCGTAGCCGAACACGCTCAAGGGCCGCACCAGCCTGACGCCTGGCGTGTCGCGCGGCACCAGCACCATGGATTGCTGCTTGTGGCGCGCGGCGTTCAGGTCGGTCTTGCCCATGACGATCAGGATTTCGCAAGCCCTGGCGCCGGCGCCGGTGCACCACCATTTATGGCCATTGATCACATAGCTGTCGCCCTGGCGTTCGATTCTTGCCGAGATGTTGGTGGCGTCGGACGAGGCGACATGCGGCTCGGTCATGGCGAAAGCCGAACGGATGCGGCCCTCTAGCAGCGGCCTCAACCAACGCTCCTGATGTTCCTTGGCGCCGTAGCGCGCCAGCACCTCCATGTTGCCGGTGTCCGGCGCCGAGCAGTTGAACACTTCCGGCGCGAAATGCGAGCGGCCCATGATCTCGCACAGCGGTGCGTATTCCAGGTTGGTCAGGCCCGCCCCGTAATCCGATTCCGGCAGGAACAGGTTCCACAACCTCGCCGCACGCGCTTCTTTCTTCAGTTGCTCCAGGATCGGCGGATTGGCCCAGCGGTCCTTCGCCGCTTCCACCTCGTCGTGGAAGCGCTTTTCGTTCGGATAGATCTTCTCGTCCATGAAGGCGGTGAGCTTTTTCGACAGCTCCTCGACCTTAGGGGAAAAGCTGAAATCCATGACCCGCTCGCTTTCGGTTTCAACGCAACTCTAGCCGCCGAGACCCGACCTGATCGACGCCGCGATGCGCACCAGCCGCGGACCCAGCTCGCTCTCCAGCCTGTCGCGCGTGATCAGGAAATGCGCCGCGCCGCAGTTCAGCGCCATCAGCCCCGCGCCGTCCGGCAGCCATAGCGGCGCGCCTACCGCGAAGATATCGCTTTGCCAATCGCCGAACGAGGCGCAGAAACCACGCTCCTCGACCTCGCGGATCGCTTGTTCGATGCCGCGCTTCAACGCCCGCCAGCGCGTCTTGTAGCGGCGGCTCAAAAGATCGAGCAGATAGTCGCGTTCGCGCTCCGGCAGGCCGGCGATGAAGGCGCGGCCCATCGCGGTGGTCGCCAGCGGAATGCGCGTGCCGATATCCAGGCTCAGCGTCATGGTGTCCTTGCCGCGCCCGGTTTCCAGATAGATCATGCTGAGCCGGTCGCGGCTGCCCAGCGCCACCGGCAGGTTGGCGTAATCGGCGAGCGCCTGCAGATGCGGACGCGCCACCTGGCGCACCGCCATGTTGCTGAGCGCCAGATAGCCGAGCGACAGCACCGCGGGACCGACCTGGTATTTGCCCAGGCGCTCGAGATAGACCAGATGCCCCAGCTTCATCAGCGTATAGGTGAGGCGCGAGACGGTCGGCTTGGGCAGGCCGGTGCGGCGCGCGATGTCCTGGTTGCCCAGCGCCCCGTCGCCCGGCCGGAACGCGCGCAGGATTTCCAGGCCGCGAGCAAGGGCGGTAACGAATTGCCGGTCGCCGCCGAAAACCTCGCTGTCCGGCGGCTCGTCCTGCACCTCGGCGGCGATCGCGGCCAACGCCGCGGCGTCGCCGCGCAGGCGGCTCAGGTCGAAAATGGAGCCGGCCGGCGCCTCGGCCCGCCTGGCGGTCGCGCGTCGTCGCATGGTCTTGGCTCGTTTCCCCGTTGCGGACTGTGGCAGGGCGCGGCGCCCGGGTCAACGCTTGCGGAATTTAGTTTTGCATCGCGGAACAAGGCGCTCCCCGGCGCGGCCGTGCTATGCTGAACCACATGATCTTGTCGACCGGATCGAAGCGCCGGGTCTGCGCGGCCATCGCGCTGTCGCTTTTGGCGGCCTTGCCTGTGGCGGCGGTGCAGCAGCCCGATGCCGCGCACGACGACAAATCGCTGGCCGGCCAATTCCTGATCGCCGCGCCGACGATGGGCGACCCGCGCTTTTCCCAATCCGTGATTCTGATGGTGAAGCACGACAAGAGCGGCGCGTTCGGCCTGATCATCAACCGGCCCTCCGAGGAGCGGTCGCTGTCGGAGCTGCTGAAGTCGATTGGCGAGCCGGACGCCGACGTCCCGGGCAGCGTGCAGCTTTATGTCGGCGGGCCGGTGCAGCCCAAGCTCGGCTTCGTCGTGCACAGCGCCGAGTATCGCCGCCCCGAGACCGTCGCCATCGGCGCCGGGCATGTCGCCATGACCGCCAGCCGCGAGATCATGCAGGACATCGCGCAGGGCAAGGGCCCGAAACGCAAGCTCGTGATTTTCGGCTATTCGGGCTGGGGGCCGGGGCAGTTGGAAAACGAAATGTCGCGCGGCGACTGGTTCACCGCGCCGGCGGAGAACAAGTTGATTTTCGACGAGGACCGCGACAAGGTCTGGGACAGCGCCATGGCCCGCCGCACTCGCGACCTGTAGGCAATTCCCAGTCGAATCCCCGCCATGATCGAACAAGCCGATTACATCGTCGTCGGCGCCGGCTCGGCCGGCTGCGTGCTCGCCAACCGCCTGACGGCGTCGGGCCGGCACAGCGTGCTGCTGCTGGAAGCCGGGCCGCCGGACCGCGATCCGTGGATCCATATTCCGATCGGCTACGCCAAGCTGTTCAAGAAGCCGCGCATCAACTGGCTGTACGAAACCGAGCCCGAGCCCGAGCTCAACAACCGGCGCATCTTCCAGCCGCGCGGCAAGACGCTCGGCGGCACGTCCTCGATCAACGGCTTGGTCTATATGCGCGGCCAGCGCGAGGATTACGACCATTGGCGGCAGCTGGGCAACACGGGCTGGGGGTTCGGCGACGTGCTGCCGTATTTCAAGAGAGCCGAGGACCAGCAGCACGGTGAAAGCGAATTCCATGGCGCGGGCGGGCCGATCCGCGTGTCCGATCCCACGGAGCCTCACGAATTATGCGAAGCGTTCATCGCCGCCGCCGGGCAGGTCGGCATTCCGCGCAACGCCGATTTCAACGGCGCAACGCAGGAAGGCGCGGGATATTTCCAGACCACCTCACGTGGCCGTCGGCGTTGGAGCACGGCGGTGGGCTATCTGCGCCCGGCGCGTAAGCGGTCCAACCTGAAGATCGTCACCGAGGCCCTTGCGGCGCGCGTGCTGTTCGAGGGCGGCGCGGCGGTGGGTGTCGAATATGTCCGGGGCGGCGAGCGGCACACCGCCTGCGCGCGCAGCGAAGTGATCCTGTCGGGCGGCACGTTCAATTCGCCGCAGTTGCTGCAGCTCTCAGGCGTGGGGCCGGCCGATTTGCTGCGCGCGCACGGCATTCCGGTCGTCGCCGACCTCGCAGGGGTGGGCGAGGATTTGCAAGACCATTTCCAGGTACGCGCGCTCTATCGCTGCACCAAGCCGATCACCGTCAACGACCAGTACAACTCGCTCATCGGCAAGCTCGGCATCGGCCTGCGCTATATCCTGCAGGGCAAGGGGCCGATGACCCTCGCCGCCGGCTATGGCGCCGCTTTCTTTCGCAGCGATCCGCGCCACGCCACGCCCGACATCCAGGTGCATCTGATTCTGTTCAGCGCCGACCGGCCGGGCGAGGGCTTACATCCCTGGCCGGGATTCACCGCGTCGATATGTCAGCTGCGGCCGGAAAGCCGCGGCTGGATCAGGATCAAGTCGCCCGACCCGGCGGCGGCGGCGGCGATCCAGCCGCGCTATCTCTCGACCGAGTCCGACCGGCGGGCCATCGTTCAGGGCTTCAAGCGCCTGCGCCAGATCATGCAGGCTCCGGCGATGCTTCCCTTGATCGCCGCCGAAACCGCGCCGGGGCCCGCGGTCGCCAGCGACGATGAGGTGCTGGACTATGCCCGTGCGGCGGGACTCACGATCTTCCATCCCACCTCGACCTGTCGCATGGGCCAGGACCGCCGCGCCGTGGTCGATGCGCGCCTGCGCGTACGCGGAATCGGCCGGTTGCGCGTGGTGGACGGCTCCGTCATGCCCACGGTGGTGTCGGGCAACACCAACGCGCCGATCATCATGATCGGCGAAAAAGCCGCCGACATGATTTTGGAAGACGCGCGCTAGTTGGAAGGTTTCGGCGGCACGTCCAGGCGCACCACCACGCCGTCGAGCTCGGGCCTGGGCGCGGGGTAATACTTCATGACCAGCGGATCGTGGCCCGGGACGATGTGATCGGGCGAGTCCGCCAGCTTCTCGATGCGCCGGAAGGCCTGCATCATGTCGTCGATGCGATAGGCGACGGTGAACGGCCGGTTGGCGCGGATGTGTTCGTAGTAGTGGCTGGTGTCCGAGGCCAGCACCACCCAGCCGCGCTTGGTGTTGACGCGCACCACCTGGATACCCGCGGTGTGCCCGCCCGTGTGATGCAGCCAAAGGCCCGGCGCCAGCTCGTCGTCGCCGTCGTGGAACTCGACGCGGCCCTTGAAGTTGAGCTTCACCAGGCCGACCACCTCGTCCACCTCGAAGCTGTGGCTGAAATACGGGTAGCGCATGTTGCGCCCCGTGACGAACGACATCTCGCGTTCCTGCAGATGGAACCGCGCCTTAGGGAATTTATGGAAATTGCCTACATGGTCGTAATGCATGTGGGTCAGGATCACGTCGGTCACCGCGTCGGCCTTCAAGCCCAGCAGGCCCAGCGACTCGGCCGGGCAGCGCAGATGCGTGCGCTTGCGCTCAGCCGCGATCGCGGCGCTGAAGCCGGTATCGACCACCCAGGCGCGGCCGCCGCCCTGGATCACCCAGATGAAATAATCCATCGGCATCGGCGCGTCGTGCGGGTCGCCGCCGATGAAATTGTCGGCCCGGCGCGCCTCGCGCGTCGCGTATTTGATCGCGTGCACCGCGTATTCGGGAAGGCCGGTCATTGGCTGAAAACTATTCCAATTGGGCGCCAACCGCCACGATATACTGGGCGCAAAGCCTTGCAGCGGGGGAAGCGGCCATGGCGGAAAAGACGCTCGGTTTCATCGGCGTGGGGCGCATGGGCGGGCCGATGGCACGGCGCCTGATCGACGCGGGCTATGCGCTGGTCGTGTTCGACAGCAACGCCGAGGCGGTCAAGAAGCTCACGGCGCGCGGCGCCAAGTCGGCCGGCTCGGCCGCCGAGGTGGCGTCCGGGACCGAGATCGTGCTGATGAGCCTGCCGACGCCGGACATCGTACGTGGCGTGGCGCTGGGCGAGCGCGGCGTGGCGCAAGGGAATTCGGTGCGCACGCTGATCGATCTGTCGACCACCGGGCAGGGCATGGCGAGCGCGATCGCCGGGGGTCTCAAGGAGCGCAAGATCGGCTGGGTGGACGCGCCGGTCAGCGGCGGCGTTGCCGGCGCTGAAAAAGGCACGCTCGCGGTCATGGTGTCCTGCCCCAAGGAAACCTACGCGGCGGTCGAGCCGATCCTGAAGAATTTCGGCCGCACGTTCTTCGCCGGCGAAAAGCCGGGCCTGGCGCAGACCGCGAAGCTCGCCAACAATCTTTTGTCAGTCGCGGCCCTGGCGGCGACGTCCGAGGCGGTGGCGATGGGCGTGAAGGCCGGGCTCGACGCGAAGGTGCTGGTCGATATCTTCAACGCCGGCACGGGCCGCAACAGCGCCACGCAGGACAAGTTTCCCAAATCGATCCTGCCGCGCAGCTTCGATTTCGGTTTTGCCACCGGCCTTGCCTACAAGGACATCGGGCTGTGCATGGCCGAGGCCAAGGCGCTGGGCGTGCCGATGACCTTGGGAGCGGCGGTGCACGCGCTATTGCAGGCGACGCAGGATAAATACGGCGCGGCCTCGGATTTCACCTCGCTCGCGCGGGTGGTCGAGGAGCGCGCGGGCGTCGAAATCCGGGGCTAACCCCTCGATTTTCCCCGGTTTTCCCGGCTGAATCTCGGATCGCATTGGTTAAAACGCCCCGCGAAGCCGGTGGCGCGGCCGGGGCGTGATCGGTTATTGGATACGCGAAGAATTGTCGGCTCCATACCCCCGAACGCCTGCTGGTGGAGCTGGCGATCCTCGCGCTCGTCGAAGTCACTGAAGAATACAAGCTGAGCAAAATCGAAGCGCGCACCGATTTGGCTTCGGCCATCGGGCAGACCAAGATCGACACCGCGAATTTCGTGCTGCTGCTGGAGACCACCGCGGGCAGCCGCCGTCAAAGCCCGCCGATCGCCGAGGCCGTTACCGTCGCCTTCGACGGCGTACTCGGCGACGTGGACACACTGCTGTCCGCGCCCTACCGCGCCGCGATGGAGCGTGGTTCGAGCTGCGCGTGTTGACGGTCACGTTCAGGCAGTTGCTGACCGGCAACTAGGACCGGATCGGGAAGCTGATCCAGAATTCGTCGCAGCCAGGCGACTGGCTGGTGTCGGCGCTGCGCGCCTATCGGAGCCGACGAGGCGCAGGACTCCGCCGCGCGGCTGGAGCATGCGCTGCGCCACAACGCGCCGGACGGCGAAATGGACATCGCGCTGAAGGCGTTCGCCGCCAAGCTCGGCCGAGTCACTGTCGCGATCGCCGCCGCCCTGAAGGATAGACGCCGATGGCGAGCAGCAACAGGCAGATGGGCGCGATCGGCGCATAGGGCAAAAGATCGGGGCGTAGCTTCGCCGGGAAACATCCCGCGCGGGTACCGGCGCATGCCGAAGCCGGCATGAGATTTTTGTGTGAGTTTATCGCCGTTCACATCGCGGCCGGTTTGCATCCGGCTCTTCACCCCTATCGTAAGTCGATATAACATTGGCCAACGCGATTGGCCGTTCTCTCATGCAAAAAAAATCACGCCGGGAAGCGAAACGCGAAGCCATGGATCGACGCGCGATCGAGAAGGCCGCCGGGTCGTTGATCGACGCCCGGCGCACGGGGAGGCTGATCGATGCGCTGCCGGCGGATTGCAGCCCGGCGAGCGCGGACGACGCGCACGCGATCCAAACCGCGGTCGTAGCGGCCCTGGGCGAATCCGTGGGCGGGTGGAAAGTCGCCGCGCCGATCGACGGCAAACTGGTGCGCGGTGCGATTTTGCGCTCGCGCATTTTCAACAGCCCGGCGCGCGTCAAAGCCGCCGACATGGGAATGTTGGGAGTCGAGGCCGAGATCGCTTTCCAGGTCGACCGCGCCCTGGGGCCGCGCGCGCGGGACTATTCGCGCGACGAGGTGGCGGGCTCGGTTACGGCCTTTGCCGCGATCGAGATCGTGGATTCGCGTTTCAAGAGCTACAAGGACGCATCGCTGCTGGATCGCAGCGCCGATTTCGTTTCCAATGGCGGTTTCGTGCGCGGCGCGCTACGGCCGGATTGGCGCAACTTCGACCTTGCGAAGATCGAAGTGACGCTCGCCATCGGCGGCCGGGAAATCGCGCGCAAGACCGGCGGCCATCCGACCGGCGATCCGCTGTTGCCGTTGCTGGCGCTGGCGAACGATTTGCGCTCCGGCGGCGGCATTCCGCTGGGCGCGGTGGTCACCACCGGCACCTACACGGGTCTCAATTTCGCCAAGCCCGGGCAGACCGTGGCCGCTTCCTTCACGGGCTTCGGCGCCGCCGAAGTCCGGTTCGAAGCATAGCCGTGCCAGCCGACGCGCCGGCTTCCCTGGTGGATATCGGCGTCGCCGAGACCCCGGGCTACGCGCCCGATGTGCCGCAATGGCTGAAGCGGATCGACGGGGCGGTGCTGGCGCTGCTCAATGTCGGGCTGGTGGTCGAGGTCGCGCTGGTGTTCAGCAACACCATGCTGCGCTGGTTGTTCAACACCTCGCTGCTGATGGGCTTCGACGAGACCTCGTGGCTCTATCTGGTTTTCCTGTCGTTCATGGGCGGCGCGGTCGCCTATAGCCGCGGGCAGTTCCTGGCGATCATGCTGGTGGTGGACCGGCTGCCGAAGCCGTGGCGCGAATTCTTCGCGGCGGCGGTGGAATGGACGGTGATCGCCATTTCGCTGATTTTCGGCGCCTATTCGGTGCCGCTGTTGCTCGCCAATTACGAAGAAAAGACCATTCTGCTGGGTATCGGCTATGTATGGATGACGATTCCGATCACCCTGGGCGCGGCGCTGTTCGTCCTTCACGCCGGGTTGTCGCTGTGGCGGCGCCCGTTGCGCGCGGCCCTGGGCTCGGCGGCCGGCGTCGCCGCCGTGCTGCTGCTGATCGCGCTGTCGCGCGACGCGGCCTGGATCCACAGCAACGCGCTGTATCTGATGCTGGCCGCGTTGTTTCTGGCGCAGCTCGCGATCGGCGTTCCCATCGGCTTCGTTCTGGGGGCGGTGGGCGTCGCCTGCGTCTATGCCACCGGATCGGCCAATATGATGGCCGTGGTGATGAACGCGCAGCGCGGCTCGGGCGGGTTCATCTTCCTGGCGCTGCCGTTCTTCATCCTCGCCGGCTTCATCACCGACCGCGGCGATATCGGCGCGCGCATCGTCGAATTCGTCGCCTCGCTGATCGGCCATGTCCGCGGCGGGTTGATGCAGGTGATGATCGTGGGCGTGTACATCTCGTCGGGCATTTCCGGATCGAAGGCCGCCGACATGGCCACGATCGGCATCCCGATGAAAAAGATGCTGGGCAAGCGCGGCTACGCGCCGCACGAGCAGGCGGCGCTGCTGGCCGCCTCGGCGGCGATGGGCGAATCGGTGCCGCCGAGCATCGCAATCATCCTGCTGGGGTCGGTCACGTCGGTATCCACCGGCGCGCTGTTCATCGGCGGCTTTCTGCCGGCGGCGGTGGTCGCGGCCTGCCTGATGCTGCTGGTGTATATCCGCGCCAGGATCGCCGGCTGGCCGTCGAGCGCGCGCGCGCCGCGCGCCGAGGTGCTGCGCACCGGGCGGCGCGCCGTGCTGCCGTTGCTGATGCCGGTGGTGCTGATCGGCGGCATCGTCGCAGGCGTCGGCACGCCGACCGAAGTGTCGACCTTCGCCGTGGTCTATGGCCTGGCCCTGGGGCTGATCTACCGCGAGATTGGCCGGGGCAATATCTGGCAGATCCTGACCGAGGCGACGCTGCTGAACGGCATGATCTTCTTCACCGTCAGCGCGGCCACGGTGTTCTCGTGGGCCATGACGCTGCAGGGCATGGCCGTCGCCATCGCCCAGGCGATGGGCAGCCTCGGCTATGCCGCGTTCCTGCCGGCGGTGATCGTGATCACCGTGCTGGTCGGCGCGATGCTGGAAAGCTTCGTCACCATCATCATCCTGGCGCCGCTGCTTTTGCCCGCAGCACTGCTGCTCGGCATCAACCCGCTGCAATACGGCATCCTGATGGTCGAGGCGTTCGGCATCGGCTCGATTCTGCCGCCGATCGGCATCGCCCTTTACGTCGCCTGCTCGATCTGCGGCGCGACAGTCGAACGCGCCACGCGGCCGCTGCTCTGGTATCTCGCGGTCATGTTCGTGGGTCTGCTGTTCGTGGCCTATGTGCCCTGGATCACGACCGTGCTGCCCAGGCTGTTCAACTTCAAGTACTAAGCGATACGCAACAGGAGGAAACACATGAATTCATTCCATCGCAAATCGCGGGCGTCGCGTCGCGACGTCCTTAAGCTGGCAGGCGCCGCCGCCGCGCTGACGGCGCTGCCCCTGGTCGGCGTCAGGGCCCAAGCCGCGCCCAAGCGCATCCGTCTTGCCCATCCCGCGCCCACGGCGCATGGCTGGCAGATCTGGGCCGAGCAGTTCAAGAAATCGATCGAGGCCAAGACCGGCGGCAAAATCGAGGTGCAGCTCTTCCCCAACGCGCAGATGGGCAACGAGCGCGACACGGCCCAGGCAGTGCGCATCGGATCGCTCGAAATGGGCGCGATCGGCGTGGGATTGATGAACTGGGTGCCCGAGATGTCGGTCACCGACGCACCGTTCCTTTGGAAAAGCCGCGCCCAGGCGCACCGGGCGATCGAAGGCGCATTCGGCGACGAACTGCGCAAGCGCTCGCTGGAAAAGGGCTTCAAGCTGGTGGGTTGGACCGACCTTGGCTTCCGCTGCGTCACCAACAACAAGCGGCCGATCAACTCGGCCAAGGACATGGTCGGCCTGAAGATGCGCGTGCCCAATTCGAAGTCGTATATCGCCTTGATGCAGCAATTGGGATCATCCACCGTGGCGGTGGACCTGAGCGAGCTGTATTTGGCGCTTAGCCAGGGCGTCGCCGACGGGCAGGAAACGCCGGCTGCGGTCGCCAAATCGAACAAATACTACGAAGTGCAGAAATACGTTTCCAAGACCGACCATGTCTTGACCATCGCCTATACAGTGGTGAATCCGAAGGCGTTCGACGACCTTTCTGCCGACGAGCAAAAGGCGTTCCTGGCAGCGGCCAAGGAGGCGGATACCTATCTGCGCAACTACACCGAAAAGGACGAGCAAGAAGTGTATGCCTTCCTGAAAGAAAAGGGCATGGAGGTGAATCTGAACGTGGACGTGGAATCGTTCCGCGTCGCGACGGCGCCGGTGATCGAGAAATTCCCCGAACTGTTCCTGCCCGAGCTGGTGAAGATCGCGCGGGCAACGTCTGCATAAGTCGCGTTATCTCGTTGCGCTGTCCTGGGGCGTTCGCGTCCCGGGGCCGCGCCTTTATCGAACCCGCAAGGACGCTTCGCCATGATCGAACAGGATGTCATCGTCGGTACCAAGCACGGCGGCATGCCGGCCTTCGCCGCTTGCCCCGAAGGGCCGGGGCGCTTTCCGCCCGTCATCATCTACATGGACGCGCCGGGCATCCGCGAGGAATTGCGCAACTTCGCGCGTCGCGTCGCCAAGCATGGATATTTCTGCCTGCTGCCCGACATGTACTATCGCAACGGCATGCTGCGCTTCGACATCCCGCGCCGCGACGAGGCCATGTCGACGGTGATCCGCGCCGCGATGAACACGCTGAACAACACGCTGGTGGCCGACGACACGGGCGGAATGCTGCTGTTCCTCGACGCGCAGGAAAAGGTGAAACCCGGGCCGGTGGGCTGCGTCGGCTATTGCATGAGCGGGCGCTATGTCGTGACCGCGGCCGGAAAATTTCCGCAGCGCATCGCCGCGGCCGCGTCGCTCTACGGCATCGGCATCGTCACCGACAAGGAGGATTCGCCGCATCTCCTGGCCGACCGCATCAAGGCCGAGTTGTATCTGGGCTTCGCCGAGGTCGATCCCGACGTGCCGGCGCCCGTGATCCCGACGCTGAAGCAGGCCCTGGACAAAGCCAAGGTCGAATACACCTGCGAGATCGTGAAAGGCACGCATCACGGCTATTGCTTCCCCGCGCGCAAGGACTACAACGCCGCCGCCGCCGAGGAGACCTGGACGAAACTGTTCGCGCTGTGGAACCGAAACCTTAAATAGAGAAACAAAGGAACCGGGCATGCCCCAAACCCTGCGGCAGATTCTGCGCAACAACGTCAAGGAAAAGCTTGGGCGCGACGAGGTGGTGGCCTCGATGGTGGTGCGGCTGGCGCGCGGCGTCGAGATCGCGCGCATCGCCGCCAGCAGCGGCTTCGACACGCTGTACGTGGACCTGGAGCACAGCAGCTTCTCGCTCGACACCGCGAGTCAAATTTGCGTCGCCGCGCTCGACGCCGGGATTACGCCGCTGGTGCGGGTGCCCGCCAACACGCCCGACTACATCGCGCGCGCGCTGGACGGCGGCGCGCTGGGCGTGATCGCGCCGCATGTCCAATCCGCAGCCGAGGCGAAAGAAGTTGTGCGCTGCGTCAAATACCCGCCGGCGGGCACGCGGTCGGCCGGCGGACCGCTGGCGCAGTACCAGTTCCGAGATTTTCCGGTGCCCGAAGCCAACGCGGCGGCCAACGACGCCACGCTGGTGGTTCCCATGCTCGAAACCAAGGACGGCCTGGAACATGTTGAAGAGATCGCAGCCGTGCCGGGCGTCGACGTACTGCTGATCGGCAGCAACGATTTATGCGGCGAGTTGGGCATTCCCGGCCAGTACGACCATAAACTGGCGCGCGCCGCCTATACGCGCGTCATCGCCGCCTGCCGCAAGCACGGCAAGCACGCGGGCATCGGCGGCCTGGGCTCGCGCCCGGACCTGGTGGCGGACCTGGTGGCCCAAGGCGCGCGCTACGTGTCGATCGGTTCGGACCTGTCGTTTCTTCTGGGCGCGGCGGCGGAAAAGGCGAAATTCGTCCACGGATTGAAGCGCTGAGGGGCGGGGAATGACCAGGGTCGCGGTGATCGACGATTGGCAGAAGCTGGCGCTGGGCAGCGCGGACTGGTCGGCGCTGATGAAGCGCGCCGAGGTGCGGTTCTTCCACGAGGCGTTCGGCAGCGAGGACGACGCGGCGAAGCAGCTCGCCGATTTCGACATCGTGCTGTCGATGCGCGAACGCACTGCCTTTCCCGCCACGCTGGTGCGCCGCCTGCCGAAACTGAAGATGTTCAGTCTGACCGGTGCGCGCGCCGCTTCCGTCAACACCGCCGAAATGATCTCGCACGGCGTCACGGTCTGCTACACCGGCGGCGGCCGGTCCGGCACCAACACCGCCGAGCTGACGCTGGGTGTGATGTTGGCGGCGGCGCGGCACATTCCGGCGGCCGATGCGGCAATCCGCGCCGGAAGATTCCAGGAAGGCGTCGCCGCCGGGTTCGATCTCACCGGCAAAACGCTGGGCATCGTCGGCCTGGGGCGGATCGGAAAGCTGATGGCGCGCTTTGGCAAGGCGCTGGAGATGCACGTGATCGCTTGGAGCCAGAACCTCACGGCCGAAGCCGCGACTGCGGGCGGTGCGGCGCTGGCGTCCAAGGACGAATTGCTTTCGCAATCAGATGTGGTCACCCTGCATCTCGTGCTGTCCGACCGTTCGCGCGGCATCATCGGCGCCGGCGACCTGGCGAAGATGAAGCGCGGCGCGGTGCTGGTGAACACCTCGCGCGGGCCGCTGGTGGACGAGGCGGCGCTGCTGAAGGAGCTGCGGTCGGGGCGGTTGATCGCGGCACTGGACGTGTTCGACCGCGAGCCGCTGCCGGCAGGCCATCCGCTGCGCAGCGCGCCCAACACGGTGCTGACGCCGCATCTGGGCTACGGCACGGTCGAGACGTTCCGCGAGTTCTACGGCCAATGCGTCGAGAACGTGCTGGCGTTCCTCGATGGCAAGCCGGTGCGCGTGCTGGAAGCGCCGAAGCGATAATCGGGCGGCTTTGCCGTATGCTATGGCGTCGCGCCCGCCGGAACGCAGGCGTCGCGCGGCGCTAGGCATGGGGGAACGACCGATGCAGTCCACGGAGAAAAGAACCCGGCTGCGAAAAATCCTGGCGGGGCAGCGTTGCGTCACCGCCGGCTCGGTGTGGGATCCGATCTCGGCCCGCATCGCCGACAAGCTGGGCGTCGAGGTGGGGCTTATGGGCGGCTCGCTCGCCTCGTTCGCGGTGCTGGGCGCGCCCGACGTGATCCTGCTGACGCTAACGGAATTCGCCGATCAGGCCAGGCGCGCCTGCCGCGCCAGCGACGTGGCGCTACTGGTGGACGCCGATCACGGCTACGGAAATGCGTTGAACGTGATGCGCACGGCGGAAGAGCTGGAGACCGCGGGCGTCGCCGGCCTTACCATCGAAGACACCAAGCTGCCGCGCGAGCATGGCTCGTCGTCCGCCGCGCAATTCATTTCGATCGACGAAGGTGTGGGCAAGATGAAGGCGGCGTTGGCGGCGCGGCGCGATCCGACGCTCGTGATCCTTGGCCGCACCAGCGCCGCGCAGGTCAACGGCGTGGACGACGCCATCGCGCGCCTGAAAGCCTACGAAGCGGCGGGCGTGGACGCGCTGATGGTGCCGGGCATCAAGACCCGCGATGAGCTGGACCGCATCGCGGCAGCGGTGAAGCTGCCGCTGGTGACCGGCGGCAGTGGCGAGGCGCTGGCCGATCCGGCTTATCTGGCGAACCGCAAGGTGCGGGTATGGAGTCCCGGCCACCAGGCCTTCAACGCCGCGGTCAAGGCGGTGCACGACACTATGAAGGCGGCGCAGGAAGGCGTGCCCGCGTCGAAGCTGCCGAACGTTGCCGCCAAGGAGCTGATGGACTGGGTTACACGCGCCGCCGACTACGACGGTTACGCGAAGCGGTTCCTTTCAGGTGCGTGACTTGCTCACGCCGATCAACGTCATGGCGCATTCTCACGGCTGAACGCAGAGGTAAGGCGCGTGCATTGCGTCCGGTATAAATTTCCCAGTATGAGTCAAAAAAACTCACGCCTGGAGTGTAACTAGCTGAAATTGCATAAAGTTCCGGCATAGCTGAGCGGCTGAACCTGGCTTAGAATAATTCCATCGTGATCGACACGCGGATTGCGAACACGTGCTTTTCACAGCGCGTTCGAGCGAACGGAACAAAAAGAGATGCCCGGCCGCCGCCTGCCACCGTTGAATTCGTTGCGCGCGTTCGAGGCCGCGGCGCGACATCACAGCCTGTCGCGCGCGGCGCAGGAGCTGGCGGTGACGCATGGCGCGGTCAGCCGCCAAGTGGCCAAGCTCGAGGAATTCCTCAACGCCAAGCTGTTCGAGCGCAAGCACCAGCAGGTGATCTTGACCAAGAAGGGCGCGGCCTATGCGGCCAGCCTGCAGGTGCTGTTCGACCAGATCCAAGAGGCCACGGTCGCGAATTTCGACGCGCATTCCGAGCGTGGGCTGCTGCGCATCGGCGTGCTGCCCACCTTCGCCATGCGGCTGCTGGTGCCGCGCCTGGCGCGGTTCAAGCAGCGTTTTCCCGACCTGCAGCTCCAAGTCGACACCTACAGCTCACCGCGCCCGAACGACCCGGACGTCGATGTCGATATCGCCGTCTGGATCGGCCATGGCGACTGGCCCAACCTGGTGTGCGAGCCGCTGTTCTATGAAGAGCTGGTGCCGGTGGGCAGCCCCGCCCTGATCGCGGGCCATTCCTTGCGTACGGCGGACGATTTAGCGCCGTTCCTGCTGCTGCACGCGCTGCGCCGGCCCGACGACTGGAAATTGTGGCTCGAGGCCGCTGGCGCCACCAAGGTCGATCCGCAGAGCGGGTTGCGGCTGGAATATTCGGGGTTGGTCTATCAGGGCGCCGTCGACGGCCTGGGAATCGCCATGGCGCAGACCATGTTCATCCACGACGACGTCAATAACGGCCGGCTGGTGCCGCTGTTCGACAAGAAGCTCAGAACCGGGCAGGCCTATTACATCGTCTATTCGGAAGCAAGCGCCGGGCAGCCCAAGGTGCAGAACTTCGCCAACTGGCTGAAAGGCGAGGTGGCCGAGCTGCAGCGCCGCCCGGCGCTGGCGGCGCAATAGAAGGCGGCTATTTCTTTTCCGTCCTGTTCGTAACCCTGATGAATTTCTGCATTCGCCGCAGCGGATCGGGCATTTTTTTGCCGGGGAACAGCGAAGGCCAGGCCGCCTCGGCCACCTCGCCGACGTAAAGATCGCCCTGCGAATCGACCGCGATGCCGTGCGGCGACAGGAACTGCCCGGGGCTGGTGCCGGCGGGCGGAACGCGGTCGAGCCGGCCCAGCAGCTTGCCCGTGTGGTCGACGATGCTGACGCGCGGCCCCAAATTGGGCATGTCGCGGTTGACCGGCAGATAGGGACCGATCTCGCCGATATAGCAGATCGGGCACTTGCCCGCGGTCATGAACAGGCCGCTCGGCCGGTGCATGTTGTTCCACTGCGTCTCGTACTTGCCGTTGCCGTCGAAAATCTGCACCCGATGGTTCTCGCGGTCCGCGACATACACCCAGCCGTCCGCGTCGCAGGTGATGTTGTGCGGAATGTTGAACTGGCCGGTGTCCGCGCCCGGCCCGCCCCAAGATTTTACCAGCTTGCCGTGGGCCGTGTATTTGTGGACGCAGGCATTGCCGTAACCGTCGGACACATAGATCTCGCCATTCGGCGACAGCGCCGTGTGGGTGCAGCGGTTGAACGGCTTGCCGCTCAGCTTGGGCGCGGGCTTGCCCGGCAGGCCGATTTTCAGCAGCACCTTGCCGTCCAGCGTGCATTTGCGCACGGTATGGTCGCCGTCGTCGGTGCAATAGATCGTGTCGTCCGGCCCCATGTGGACGCCGTGGGCGTGCTTGAAGGTTTTCTCGCCCCAGGATTTCAGGAATTTGCCGTCGCGGTCGAACACGATCATCGGATGCCGGCCGCGGTTGAAGCAATACACGCGATCCTTCGAATCCACGCCGATCGCCGCCACGTCGCCGAACGTCATGCTCGCGGGCAGCTTCGCCCAGTTTTCGACGACCCGATAGGTGTACTCGCCGCTTCCCACGATGACGGGCATTTGGGTCCCCCGAGGTCGCTTGGCCCCGTTACCCTAGCAATCCAAGGCGCGGTCGCGCCCGCGATTTCTTCTCACATACCGTGTGAGATTTCTCTGGGCCTATGGCGTCCGCCCCGGGGCTATTTCCAGAACTTGCGCGAGGCGATGCGCGCGCCCTCGGCCATCGCCGCCAGCTTGGCCCATACCACGTCGGGATCGACCGCCGCCTGGCCCACCCAGGTGCCGTAGCCGCAATCGCTGCCCGCGATCACGTTCTCGCGGCCCACCAGGTTGGCGTAGCGCGCGATTCGCTGGGCCACCAGGTCGGGATGCTCGATGAAGTTCGACTTGGATTCGAGCACGCCCGGGATCAACATCTTGCCGTCTGGCAGCTTGATGCTTTCGAACAGCGTCCACTCATGGGCGTGGCGCGGGTTGGCGGCTTCGAACGAAATCGCACTGGGCCGCGCTTTGAACACGATATCGACGATATCGGCCAGCGGCACGTCGCAGTGATGCGGTCCTTCATAGTTGCCCCAGCAGACATGCATGCGCAGCTGCTCGGCCGGAATGTTGGCGGTGGCGTGGTTCAGCGCCTCGACATGCATCTGGGCGCGCTTGCGGAACTCGGGCACGCTCAGGTCGTAATACTGGATGTGCCGACCCATCGCCAAGTCGGGGCAGTCGATCTGCAGGGTGATGCCCGCCTTCGCCACGGTTTCGTATTCGTGGCGCATCGCGTCGGCGATGGCGAAGATGTATTTCTCGAAGCTCGGATAGTGGTCGTTGCGGAAAAACAGCGACACCACGCCGGGCGAAGCCGCGCTCATGAACGCGCCTTCCGACTTAACGTCCTTCAGCGCCGCCTTCAGATTGTCCACGTCGGTTCGCGCCGCCTGGGCGTCGGCGACGCCGATCGGCGCGTTGCAGGCCGGGGTCTTGCGCCGCGAGCGTCCGGGGTCGCCGAACACGCGCTTGCCCAGGTTGGGAAACTCCACCAGGTCGCCGTACACGAACGTGTTGCCGGTGCCGCCGAAGCCTTTCAGGCGGTCCTTCACATAGGTCGCGTAGCTGGGCTTCGACATCTCGCCGTCGTTGATCCAGTCGACGCCGGCTTTGGCTTGTTTCTGCACCACCTCGGCCACCGCCGAGCGCACGCGCTGGGCGAGCCCCGCGCGATCCACCGGTACGCCCTCTTCCTTGGCGTACATCGTGCGGATCAGGTCTTCCGGGCGCGGCAGGCTGCCGGTGTGGGTGGTCAGGAAACGCGTGGTGCTGCGAAGCATGGTCATTTCTCCTTGTTTCCGCCCAGATAAGCATCGCGGATATGCGGCTCGGCCAGCAACTCCTTGGGCTTGCCCGAGGCGATGGTGCGCCCGCCTTCCAGCACATAGGCGCGCTCGGCGATCGCCAGCGCCTGGGCGGCGTTCTGCTCGATCAGCAGGATCGAGACGCCCTCAGCATGGATGCCGCGGATGGTTTCGAACACTTGTTGCACGATCGCCGGCGCCAGGCCAAGCGAGGGCTCGTCGATCAGCAGCAATCGCGGCCGCGCCATCAACGCGCGCGCGATGGCCAGCATCTGCTGCTCGCCGCCGGACAGCGTGCCGGCCTGCTGCCGCCGCCGCTGGTTGAGCCGCGGAAACATCGCATAGACGCGCTCCAGCCCTTGCGCGCGGAAGCGCCGCGCCTGGCTTCGGTAGCAGCCCATGTCGATGTTTTCTTCGACGGTCATCGATACGAACAGTCGGCGGCCTTCCGGGATGATCGCCACGCCCCGTTCGCACATCTCGCGCGGGGTGAGGGGCGCCGCGTCCGCGCCGTCGAGCAGCAGTTTTCCTCGGCGCACCGGCAACAGCCGTGCAATGGCGTTGACCAGCGTGGTCTTGCCCGCGCCGTTCGGTCCGACCACCGACACCAGCTCGCCTTCGCCGATTTCCAGGCTCGCGTCCCACAGCGCCGGCGCGTCGCCGTACGCGACCTCGAGTCCCGCGACGCTAAGCATGGGCGCCCCCTAGATAGGCGGCCACGACTTCCGGCTGGCGCATGACCTCGTGCGGCAGGCCGGCGGCAATCAACTGCCCGTAGTTCAGCACCACCACGCGGTCGGCCAAGGCCAGCACCGCGCGCATATTGTGCTCGATGAACACGATCGTGGCGCCGTTCGCCCTGATCCGCCGTACTAGGTCCAGAGCGTTGTCGATCTCGGACGGGGCCAGGCCCGCCAGCACCTCGTCCAGCAGGATCAGCCGCGCGCCCGAGGCCAGCACCCGCGCCAGCTCCAGGAATTTGCGCTGATGCAGGTTGAGCGCGGTGGGCAGCGCGTCCGCGCGATCGCCAAGGCCGACGAAATCCAGGCACTCGCGCGCGCGGCGCTCGGCGGCCTCGCGGTCCAGCCCGGCCGCGCCGAACATGGCGGACAGGGCCACGTTCTCGCCTACGCTGAGGCGCGCGAAGGGGCGCGGGATCTGGTAGGTGCGCGCCACGCCTAGGCGCGCGATGCGGTGGCCCGGCTCGCGCGCCAAATCCTTGCCGCGGAACAGGATGCGTCCGGCGTCGGGCCGGTAATAACCGCTGATGACGTTGGTGAGGGTCGATTTGCCCGAGCCGTTCGGTCCCACCAGGCCCAGGATTTCGCCCTCGCGCACGTCAAGGCTCACGCCAGCCAAGGCGCGCACGCCGCGAAACGCCAATTGAACGTCCTCGCAGCTCAGCAACACGGGGCCTGGGGGTAGTAGGGTGCGGACGACGGGGAGGGCAGGTGCTGTCGTCGCGGCAGCTTCGGGCGGCGCACGTCTGCGGCGGCATTTCGTGGCCACCAAACCCATCACGCCCTGCGGCAAGAACAGGATCGCCAGGATGAAGATAAGCCCCACCGCCGCGCGCCCGGCCAGCGCCCAGTCGCCGCCCACGAAGGAATAGGTGACGCCGATGATGAACACCGCGCCGATCGCCGGGCCGATCCAATGCCGCGCGCCGCCCAAAACGCCCATCAGCACGACGTACAGCGGCACGGTAATCGAGAATGTTTCGGCCACGGTGACGTAGAAAACGAAGATCGCGTGCACGCCGCCGGCAGCGCCAGCGAGGAAGCAGGACAGGCCGAAGGCCGCGAGCTTGTAGCCGAACGTCGGCACGCCCATCACCTCGGCGACGTCCTCGTCGTCGCTGATCGCGAACAATCCCCGCCCCAGCTTCGAACGCCGCATCAGCCAGGCCGCGATGAGCGACGCGAACGCGACGCTGAGGCCCAGCAAATAGATGGTGGAGGCGGGCGAGGCATAGAGCTTCGGCAGCTTGACGCCGCTCAGATACACGCCCGGGCCGCCGTCCAGCCGAGTGTTCAGCACGATTGTCGCCAGCACGAACGTCACGGCCAGTGACAGCAAGGCGAACAGCTCGCCGCGCAGGCGGCGCACGCGGAACACCACCGCCCCGATGCTCAGGCCCAAAAGCAAGGCGGCGCATCCCGCCGCCGGCACGGTCCACAGGAACGGTACGCCCAGCGGACCCGCCAGGTTCGCCGTGGTGTACATGCCGGCGCCGAAGAACGCGCCGTGCCCGAACGAGAAATATCCCGAGTAACCCGAGAGAATGGTCCAGGAGGTGGCGAGCGCGATCCAGAAGAACACCAGGTACAGGATGGATTCGACGAAAGCGGGCGGATGCGCCAGGGGCAACCCGGCCAACGCGAGCGCGACGCCGGTCAATACTCCGGCCGGCAGATAGCGGCGCATGTCAGATCCGGCCCGGCCGCAGGACGAGGATCAGGATCAGCAGGCTGAAGGACACGAGCGGCGCCCATGACGGCGCGGTCAGCGCCATGGTCACCGCCTCGCTTACGCCGATCAGCAACCCCGCCGCCAGAATACCGAACGGATTGCCGAGCCCGCCGAGAATCACCACGGCGAAGATCACGCCGATCCAGGAAAATATCTGCGCCGGCGCCAGGGTGGCGATCAGCGCGATGAAGGTGCCGGCGATTCCGGCCGTCGCCGCCACCGCGCCCGACAGCAGCAGCGCCAAGCCGTGGCCACGCACTCCGAACGCGGCGGCCATGTCGGGATCGTCCGCGCTGGCGCGGATCGCCTTGCCTATATAAGTGAAGCGCAGCAGGGCCCAGACGCTGATCGACAACGTCACCGCCACGGCGAAGGTCAGCGCCTCGGCGACCGGAACGAACAGCTCGCCGACGCGATAGGACGCGGTGCCGTATGGGGTTTCCAGCCGCCGGAAGTCGGCCGTCCAAATCCATTGGATCGCGGCCTCGGTGATGGTCAGAATGCCGAACGTGACCAGCAGCGATCCGAACTCGTTGATCGAGAAGCGCAGGAACAGCGCCTGCAGCGCCACGCCCAGAAGGAACAGGCACGGCACCACCAGCAGCATCGCGGCGAAGGGGCTTAGCCCCCACACCCCGGCAAGCTGGTAGATCATGTAGGCCGCGAGGAAGATGAACCCGAAATGCGCCAGGTTGATGACGCGCAGAAATCGCCACGACAGACTGAGGCCGAGCCCCAGAAGCGCGTAGAGCCCGCCGGCGAAGATTCCGGACAGCACCGACTGGCCGAGGAGCGTGGCGCTCGGCATGGCCGGGCCGGCCGGCGCTTAACCCAGGCCGGTCAGCGCGCGATCAGCTTGGCGCCGGGCGCGGCGGCTTCCTTGGGCCACACCACGACCCATTTGCCGTTCTGCACTTGCTTCACCTTGGACAGGTCGTCGCCATAATTGCCCATCTCGTTGAAGCGCAGCTTGCCGGTGATCGTGTCCACCTTGTTGGCGTGGATCCACGCCGCGAGCTTCTTGTCGTCCAGGCTCTTGGTCGCGTTGACCGCGGCTTCGAGGATCTGCCACGCGGCATAGGACGCGCCGCCCTGCACGTCGGCCAGCGTATAGGGCAGGCCGGCTTTTTCCGCGCGCTCCTTATAGGCCTTGGCGAACGCGGCGGCCCCGGGGTTGTTGGTGAAGGGCGGCTGGTCCTCGAACACGGTGGTCGACAGCGCGCCGGCGGCGTCCGGCGACAGCGCCATCGGTCCCGGCGCGGGATAGGTGTAGTAGTGGTGGCGCGGCGAGTAGCCCAGCTTCTTCAGCGCTTCCAGCAGCTGGACGCCCTCGAGCCCGATCGAGCCCATGTACAGGAAATCGGCGTTTGCCTCGCGCACGCGCGCGGCGATCGGCCCGAAATCCTTGGTGCCGAACTCGAACTCCAGGTACAGCACCTCGGTCAAGCCCTTCGCTTTCGCCACGTCGCGCGCGCCGACCGCCAAGAAATGCACCGAGGGAAACTTGCTGGTGACGATGGCGATGGTCTTGGGCGGCTTTTCGCTGGCCGCCAAGGCGTCGATCAGCAGCCCCGCCACGGTCTTTTCCGGCACCGGCCCCATATGCCAGGCCGGAAACTGCGCGTCGTATTTCGCCAGGTTCGGAATGCCAAAGGTGTGGTGCACCAAAAGCTTACCCTGGCGCTCGGCCACCGCCATGGCCGACAGGATCGCGCCGGTGGCGTAGGGGCCGATCAACAGGTCCACCTTGTCCACCGTGACCAACTTTTCATACAGCGTGCGGGCTAGATCGGGCTTGGATTGGTCGTCCAGCAGCACCCATTCGACCGGCCGTCCGAGCAAACCCTTCTTCTTATTCAACTGCTCGACGTAGATTTCGCCCACGATCTTGTGGACCATGCCGGTGGCCGCCAGCGGGCCGGTCAGCGCCAGCGTGCCGCCGACGCGCACGGGCTGTCCCGAGGTTTGCGCGATCGCCGCGCCGGTCAGCGCAAGGCCCATCGCGCCGCCCAGCAGCATGGCGACAAAACCGCGCCGCGAACCGATTTCGATCGTCATCGTGATCCTCCCCATGGCAAAAGCTTCGTCGCTTTGCCGAATTCTTGCTTATATGCCAGCATCCATCCTTATAATATTGTGTGTCAATGACGAACGCCGCCGTATTCGTGGGCAGGAGTGGGCGGCGCCATGGGAGAAGATCAATGACCGTTCGTTCCCTGCAGCATGTCGCCCTGGCGGTGCCGGACGCCGCGATCGGCAAGAAATTCTACACCGATTTCGGTTTGGAAGGCCGCGACGACGGCAATCGCGCGATCATGCGCTGCCACGGGCGCGACCAGGACCAGGTGATTCTGGTGGAGGGGCCGAAGAAGCGCATGCACCATGTGTGCTTCGGCGCCAGCGCCAAGGGCCTTGCCGCGCTGAAGGCGCGCTTGCAGCAGAACGCCGTCAGGCTGCTCGATCCGCCCAACGAAGCGCCGGGTCCGGGCCTGTGGTTCCGCGATCACGATGGCCTTCTGGTGAACGTGCGCGAGGCCGAGGCGGCACCCTGGCTCGACGGGCAGGAACTGAGCTTCAACTATCCCCATCGCATCGGTCGACCCGGCCAGCCCGGCTATCCGCCGCGCGACACGCAGGTGCGGCCACGCCGGCTCAGCCATACGCTGCGCTTCACGCCGAATTTCGAGAAGCAGATCGATTTCTACACGCGGATCGTCGGCCTGAAGCTATCGGACCGGGCGCAGAACATCGTGGCCTTCATGCACAGCGGCGAGGGCCCGAGCGATCACCACATCTTCGGCTTCATCACCAGCGACAAGCCGGGCTACCACCACGCCAGTTTCGAGGTCGGCAATATCGACGAGCTGGGCATGGGCGCCTGCCGGCTGCTGGACAAAGGCTACCGCGACGGCTGGGGCTTCGGCCGGCACGTCATCGGGTCGAATTTTTTCCACTATATCCGCGACCCGTGGAACAGCCTGGCCGAGTATTCCTGCGACATCGACCACATTCCCGCCGGCATGGACTGGAAGCCGACGAACTACGCCGCGGAAGATTCGCTGTATGTCTGGGGTCCCAAGCCGCCCGAGGATTTCGGCAGGAATTTCGAATCCGAGGATTGACCGCTCTGTGTCCCGGCTACCGGGGCTCGTGCGCGACGAAAAAGTCCCGTACCCGGCGCATCGCCGTTTCTTTGTGCCGGTCGCCTTTCCACGGCGCCACCACCTCGCACCGCCGCGCGAGCCGCGCGATATCGGCGGAAATTTCTTCGGCGTGGATCAAATCGTCGCCAGGCATCAGCAGCATCGGCGCGTCGCAGGCCGCGACGAAATCGCGCGACACGGCGAACAGAAAATCGTTGCCGAACATGCGCCGGCCGAAATCGGGCAGCGCTGCGGAGTCGATGCCCGGAAATCCCTTCACCTGATCGACCCAGACGGCGAATTCCTTGTCCAACGCCTCGCGGTTCTTCGTGGAAAGCCCGATCGGGTTCTGCAGCACCATGGCCGTGACCAGGCCCGGCCGTGCCTCGGCCAAAGCCAGGGCGAACGATACGCCGATGCACGCGCCCATGACATGGCAGCGCCGAACTTTCAGGTGATCGAGCAGCGCCAGATGATCCGCCGTATAGCTGTGCCAGGCGCTGTCGCGATCGACCTTGCCGCGCGACTGCCCGGCGTTGCGGATATCCAGCTCTATCATTTGGAACCGCGGAGATAGCGCCGCCACCGGGTCCAGAAAATCCTGCGGCACGCCGGGCTTGGCCGGGTTGGTGCGCCAGCGCTCCATCCGCGAGCTCAAGAAACCCGGCGCGAACAGCAGCACCGGATAGCCCGCGCCGTGGACCTCGTAGCGGATTTGGCTGGCTTTCAGCTCAAGCACCGGCATCCGGCCGACCTCGATTACGCATCATCCCATGCGATTTGATCACGCCAAAAACTCACAACCCGAGCAGGAGCTTGAAAACGCGCGGCTTGCGTCGCTTCACCTTGATCAATTTCCACGCTGGACGCAACGGTTGCGCCGCCGCAATTGTTTACTGGACGACGTTTTTTTCTGGCCTGTAACTTCGATATGGCCGACTCTGTGAAAGGCCGCCCGACCGCCGTTGCCGGCAATTTTCATTGGGCGTCGGGGTAGCCGAATTCGGACCGGGGCGGGATCATCCGATGTCTGAACCTGCTGTCGATGCGGACGTTTCGAACGCCGCGAAAATCGACGACCAGCACCGATTCCTTCCATCGCAATGGCGCAGCGTCGATCACGCGATCCTACGCCTGACGCAGTGGAGCCTCTTTGCGATCGGCACGCTGTTCACGGCCATGATCACGCTCGAGGTCGTGTCGCGCTACGTGTTCAGTTTTTCGATTTTCTTCGTCAATGCTGCCGCGCGGTTTCTGCTGGTTTGGTTCTTTCTGGTGGGCGCCGGCCTGGCGCTGCGCTACGGCGCGCATGTGGGATTCGAGCTTGTTGTGGCCCTGCTGCCCGGCCGCTGGCGGCGGCACATCGTGATCATAGCCCAGGCGCTGGCGCTGATCTTTTTCGCCGAGATGGTGTGGGGCGGGCTCTATTCGCTGGGTCCGGCGATGAACCAGACCGAACCGGGGCTGGAGATCCGCCTGGTTTGGGCATTCCTGGCGATTCCTGTGGGCTTCGCGCTGCTGATCTATCACATGATCGTGCTGATGCTGGTGGAGCTGCGGCGTCCGGTGGCACATGAGACGCGACCATGATGCTGGCCGTCATAGGTCTGATTTTCTTCGGCACGATCCTAATTGGAGTGCCGGTGGCGTTCGGCATGGGGCTGGCCGGATCGACATGGATCCTTTTCTTCGAGGGCATCGAGCCGACGATCCTGGCGCGGCGCTTCTATCATGCGCTCGGCTCGTTCCCGCTGCTGGCGATCCCGTTGTTCATCATGCTGGGCGTGCTGGCCGACCGCACGCGCATGCTGCCGCAGATGGTGGTTTGGCTACAGATGCTGCTTGGCCGAACGCGCGGCGGCATGGCCTATATCAACGTGGTCGCCGCCATGCTGTTTGCGGGTATCAGCGGCACGGCGGTGTCCGATATCGCAAGCCTGGGGCGCGTGCTGATCCAATTGATGACACGCGCGGGCTACCCGGTGACCTACGCGGCCGCGTTGACCGCCGCGACCTCGATCATCGGGCCGATCATCCCGCCCAGCGTGGCCATGATCATCTACGCGCTGGCGGTGGGCAACGTGTCGATCGGCGCGATGTTTATCGGCGGTGCCATTCCCGGCGTTCTGTTCGGCCTCGGCTTTCTCGTGATGGCTTGGTACACCACGCGGCGCGGCAAATACGGGTTGTTGCTGGAATGGCCCAGCCTTGGCGTTCTGCTGCGCCAGACGCTGCGCGTTGTTCCGCTGCTGGTTTTGCCGGTCATCATCATTGGCGGCATCATCAGTGGTGTGTTCACCGTCACCGAATCCGCCGCGATCGGCGTCGCTTATACCGTATTGATCGGATTTCTTTCCAGGCCGCGCTTGCGATTGAAGGACATCTACGACGCCACGGTTTACAGCGCGGTGATCAGCTCGGTCGCCGGCATGCTGCTGGGCGCGGGCGCGATCGTGTCATGGATCTTCACGTTCAATCGCGTGACGCAGTCCCTGGCCGATTTCCTGATCGCGCTGACGGCCAGCCCCAGCGTTCTCATGCTGTTGGTTACCGCGGCGTTGCTGGTACTGGGCATGTTGATGGACGCCGTGCCGATCATGATCGCGCTGGCGCCGCTCATGGCCCCGATCGCCAAGCAATACGGCGTTCCCGACATCCAGTTCGGGCTGGTGTTCGTGGTCACCTGCCTGATCGGGTTGGTGACGCCGCCGGTCGGCATCATCCTGTTCATGACGTCGAGCATCGCCAACGTGACTTTGGAAAAGCTGTCGATCGCGGTGTTTCCATTCGTCGTATGGATGATCATCGTCGTCATCCTGATGATTTTCTTTCCGCCCCTGACGCTGTGGCTGCCAAAGGCGGTGGGCTTTTGACGGCCCGGCGTCCAATCCGCATCGAAACACGCACATAGGAGAGGAAACATGAGACGCAGACTATCGACGAAAAACCCCGCCGGGATCGGCCGGCGCAACTTCGTGAAGCTGTCGCTCGGCGCGGGCGCGGCGGCGAGCATCGGCCTCAGCGCGCCGGCGATCGGCCAGCAGGTGCGCACGCTCAAGTTCGGCCACATGCTGCCGGCCGACAACGTCTATCACAAGGCGCTGGTGCTGTTCGGCGACGAGCTGGGCAAGGTTTCTTCCGGCAAGATGAAGCTCGAGATTTTCCCAAGCTCGCAGCTCGGCAACATCGCCGAGATGATGCAGTCGGTGCAGGCCGGCTCGCTCAGTATGTCGATGGCGGTTCCGGCCTGGTACTCGAACTTCATCAAGCCGATCGACGCGTTCACGCTGCCCTATATGGTGAGCTCGGTCGACAAGCTGCGCCCGGCGCTGGAAGGCAAGATCGGCGCCGAGATTTCGAAGTTCGGCGAAGGCGCGGGCTTCAAGGTCATCGGCTATTGGCTGATGGGCGGGCGGCACATCGTCAACAAGGTCCGTCCGGTCAACACGCCTGCGGACTGTCAGGGCCTGAAAATCCGCGTCATCAACAGCCAGGTCTATATGCAAGCGTTCCGGGCGCTGGGCGCAAATCCCGTGGCGATGGACCCGTCCGAGCTGTACCTGGCCCTGCAACAGGGCGTGGTGGACGGATTCGAATACCCGCTGCCGGACCTCGTGTCCTACAAGCTCTACGAGGTGGCGAAGTACCTGTCGCTCGACCAGCACACCACGGATTTCTTCATCATCTCGACCAGCACCAAGACCTGGGCCGGGCTTTCGGCCGAGGAGCAGGGCATGATCGCCAAGGCGATGAAGACGGCGATGGAGTGGCAGTGGAAGGCGCAGCCCGAGGAGATCGCCAATGCGCTGGCGAAGCTTAGGACGCTGATGACGGTCAACGACATCGCGCCCGCGAACAAGGAGCTGTTCGTCAAGCAGACGCGGTCGATATACCAGCAGTTCGAGGCCTCGATCGGCAAGGACTTCCTCGCCCTTGTCATGAAGGAGTTGGGATAGCTCTTAGTCGCGGCACGGCGTGGCGGATGGAAGGCGGCGCATGGGCGCGGCATCGGCCAAGGATTGGCTGGCGATCAACGACCTGTTCATCCGTTACGCCACGTCGCTCGATCGCGGCGACGTGGAGGGGCTGGTCGGCTGCTTTACCGCCGACGCCACGATCGAAAGCCCGGCGATCGGCAGGTTTTCGGGCGTCAAGGGCATTCGCGCATTCGCCGAGCGCAACGCGCGCTTCCAGAAACAGCAGCGCGCGCAACTGCGCCATGTCGTGTCGAACCTGCGCGTCGAAGTGCGCGGCAACCGGGCGCGGGCGTTCTGTTACCTGCTCGATTTTCTGACGCGCAACGGCAAGACCCGGCTGCTGTCGCCCGGCGAATACGACTGCCGGCTGGTGAAGATCGGAGGCGAGTGGAAATTCGAGCGCCGGCTGGTGGTCATGGACCTGCCGTTCAAGATCAAGGATCTTTAGTCATGGGCGATGCGGCGACCGAAAGTGAGCTACGCGAATTGGAAGCCAGGCTCTATCAAGCGATGATCGCGCAGGATTTCGCGGTCCTGGACAGGCTGCTGGCCGACGATGTGGTCTATGTGCACTCGACCGCGGTCGCGGAGTCGAAGGCGGAGTATTTCGCGGGCGTCAGAAAAGGCCTTTACGATTACGAGCGCATCGAAAGCCGCGGCGTGGGCATACGGCTTTGCGGCGACGTCGCGGTGATGAACGGCACCGTCGATATGTCGGTCGGCGCCAGGGGGCAGAGGAAGGACTTGATCCATCTGCTGTTCGTCTTGGTATGGGCGAAACGGGCAGGGGATTGGAAGCTGGTCCATCGCCATGCCACGCGCATGCCGGCGGCCTAAAGGCCGCGGTGGTGCTACGCCGAACGGCTCAGACCCAGCCGCCATCGACGATGTAGTTCTGGTTGGTGCAGGCGCCGGCCTCGTCCGACGCGAGGAACAGCACCACGCGGGCGATGTCGTCGGGATAGAGCTTGCGCTTCAGGCATTGGCGGCGCATCAGCTCTTCCTCGCCTTCCGGCGTCAGCCACAGGCTGATCTGCCGTTCGGTCATGATCCAGCCCGGCAGGATCGAGTTGACGCGGATATTGAGCGGCCCGAAATCGCGGGCCAGCGCGCGCGTCAGCCCTTGGATCGCCGACTTGGCGGTGGTGTAGCCGGGCATGCCACCTTGCCCCACCACCCACGAGACCGATCCCATGTTGACGATCGCGCCGCCGCCCGCCGCCTGCATGTCCTTGTAGACGGCCTGGGCGCAGAAGAACTGGTGCTTCAGGTTCACGGCCATCCGGTCGTCCCAGTATTCCGACGTCACGTCCTCGATCTTGTGGCGCTCGTCATGCGCCGCGTTGTTGACCAGGATGGTGACCGGCCCCAGCCGTTCGCGCAGCGCCGCGATCGCGCGCTTGAGCCAGGCGATGTCGCGCAGGTCGCATTTCTCGAAATGCACCTGCTCCTTGCCGCCGACGCCGGCCGCGAGTTTTTTCGACGCCGCCTCATCGACGTCGAGAAACCCGACGCGGCTGCCCTGGGCAGCGAAATTGCGCACGATCGCCTCGCCGATGCCGCTGCCGCCACCGGTCACTAGCACGACGCGGCCCTTCAGGCTGGGGTAACTGGCGATCGTCATGGTCGTTCTCCATTCGTGGGCCGGTCGATCGAAAATCGGAACAGGGTGGTGGAGCTGAATGTTTGCCCGGGCCGCAGCACGGTCGAGGGAAACCCTGGCCGGTTCGGTGAATCGGGAAAATGCTGCGTCTCGAGGCAGAAGCCGGCATGGCGGTCATGGCGCCGGCCGCCGAAGCCGGCCTCGGAGCCGTCGAGGAAGTTGCCGCTATAGAACTGAAGCCCCGGCTCGGTGGTCCACGCCTCCATGACGCGGCCTGTGCCCGCATCGCGAACCCACGCCGCCCGGGCCAGGCCGCCCTCGGCCGCGCCGTGCAAGACGAAATTGTGGTCGTAGCCGCGGCCGATAGAAAGCTGCTCGTCGGCGGCGCCGATGCGTGCGCCGATCGCTGTTGGCGACCGGAAATCGAACGGTGTGCCGGCCACCGGCCGCTGCTCGCCGGTCGGGATCAGCGCGCGATCCACTGGCGTGAACCGGTCGGCGTCGATCAGAAGCTCGTGGCCCAGGATGTCGCCGCCGCTCGGACCTGCGAGATTGAAATAGCTGTGATTGGTGAGGTTGACGACGGTTGGGCGGTCGGTGGCGGCCGCGTAGTCGATCTGCAGCGCGTCACCCAACAGGGTGTATCGCACGCCAATATCTAGCTGTCCCGGAAATCCCTGGTCGCCGTCGGGGCTGGAATGCGTCAACGACAGCGACGGTTCGGGCGTCGCAGCCGTGCTGACGATGCGCCACGCCGCCTTGTCGAATCCGCGCGCGCCGCCATGCAGCGTCGTGTTGGGCGGCTCGTTCACGCTGACGCGGCATTCCGCGCCATCGAGCACGAACCTGCCGCCGGCGATCCGGTTGGCGTACCGGCCGACCAGCGCGCCGATGAAGGCTTTGGATCGGCAATAGCCGTCGAGCGTGTCGAAGCCCAGTACGATATTCGCGGGCCTGCCGGCGCGGTCGGGCGTCTGCAACGCGGCAACGGCGCCGCCATAGGTCAGGATCGTGGCGGCGAGGCCCCTGCCGTTGGCGAGCGTGACGGACTCGATCGGCGTCCCGTCCGCTAGGCGCCCGAATTCCTTGCGTTCGATGCCGCGCATCGCGAAAGGTTACGCTGCAATTCTGGCGGCGGGCAATCGCTGGGCCGCCACCAGCGAAAAAACCATCCGCTTGGCGAAGGCTGTTTGGTTAAATGGCGGCCGGTCTGATACGGTTGCCGCAGCCAACATAGCGGAGCCTCGGCCATGATCCCATCCGGCGGCGCGCACCGAAACATTCTGACTA
>JAHFPH010000090.1 GCA_023266845.1 Rhodospirillaceae bacterium | reverse complement strand
CGAAGAAATTGCCGCGCCGGAAACTGAGCACGTCCTTCGCGGCCATGCCCTTGGGCGCGAACCAGTTGGGCCGCTCCCAGCCGAAGCGCTGGCCCCACACCGCGCCCAGCGCGGTCAGCCGGTCGTAGATCGGCCCGGTCTTGGCCGGGCGCGCCGCTGGTTTTTCCTCCAGCGGGTAATGCAGCACGAAAACATGGTCGTAGCATTCCTCGTTCTTGATCTTGGTATAGGTTTTGTTGGCGTAAGGACCGAAACGCCGCGGGTCTACGTCCCATGGGTCCATCGGCGGCTCGCCGTTGATGATCCATTCGGCGATCAGCTTGCCCGCGCCGCCGGCCTGGGTGATGCCGAAGCTGAAGCCCTCGCACAGCCAGTAATTCTTCAACCCCGGCGCCGGACCGATGACGGGACTGCCGTCGGGCGTGTAGGGAATCGGGCCGTTGACGCAGTCCTTGATGCCGACTTTGCCCAATACCGGCACGCGGCGGATCGCCGCGTCGATATGCACCTGCAGCCGGTCGAGGTCGGGCGGCAGCAATTCCTGGCCGAAACTGTCGGGCACGCCGTCCACGCCCCAGGCCGGCGCGCCTTTCTCGTACGGGCCCACGATCAGGCCCTGGCGTTCCTCGCGCAGGTAGTAGGACTGGTCGGACTCGCGCAGAACCGGCATTTCCGGCAGGCCCTTGGCCTTGCGCTCTAGCAATTCCCGGCAGGGTTCGGTCACGATGTACTGGTGCTCGACCGCGATCACCGGAATGTCCAGCCCGACCAGCGCGGCCACTTGCCGCGCCCATGACCCGGTCGCGGTGACGACGTGCTCGCACGCGATGTCGCCCTTGTCGGTTTTCACCAACCACTCGCCGTTGGGCTTTTGCTGCATGGCGGTGACTTTGGTTTGGCGATTCAGTTCCGCGCCGCGCGAGCGCGCCGCCTTGGCGAGCGCCATGGTCAGATCGGCCGGGGCGCAATGCCCGTCCTGCGGGTGATAGATCGCGCCGATCACGCCTTCGGTCTGGACCAGCGGCCACAGCTCGTTCACGCGCTTAACGTCGACGATCTCGAACGGCACGCCGATGGTGTTGGCGGTGTTGCAATAGCGGTAATACTCGTCCATGCGCTCCTTGTTGGTGGCGAGGCGCATGTTGCCGGTGTGGTGGAAGCCGACGGACTGTCCGGTCTCGGCCTCGAGCGACTTGTACAGATCGACCGAGTATTTGTGCATCTGGCCGATCATGTAGCTCATGTTGAACAGGGGCAGCAGCCCGGCCGCGTGCCAGGTGGAGCCGGCCGTCAGCTCGTTCTTCTCGACCAGCACCACGTCTTTCCAGCCGAACTTCGTGAGGTGATACGCAATAGAGACTCCGACCACCCCGCCGCCGACGATCACCACGCGCGCCTGCGATTTCATTGGATCAATGCCCCCTGCCCGGCCGGTTTGCTGCGCTATCCAAGTTTATCGTCATCCTGAGGAGCCCGGCCGCGTCGCCCTTCGAGACGGCCCCGTTGGGCCTCCTCAGGGTGACGCGGCTGGGCGTCTCGAAGGACGCCCGCACCCAGCCCTATTGGCTATAGAAACCCCGCCCCCGGCTTGTCAAAGCGCGACATGGGCCGCTACGACGCGGCGGTCTCGCCAAACCGCCACTCCCGGCCCGGCGCCGCCGCCAGGAGCTGGCGCGTGTAGTCCTGCTTGGGCGCCCGGAACAGCTCGGCGGTCGGGCCTTGCTCGACCACCTCGCCCCGGCGCATCACCACGACGCGGTCGCACACCCGCGCCGCCACGCGCAAATCGTGGGTGATGAACAGGACGGCGAGGTCGAGGCGCTTGCGCACGTCCTCGATCAGGTCCAGCACCTGCGCCTGCACCGACACGTCGAGCGCCGAGACCGGCTCGTCGGCGATCAGCAGTTCCGGCTCCATCGCCAGCGCCCGGGCGATGCAGATGCGCTGGCGCTGGCCGCCCGAGAACTGGTGCGGATAGCGGTCGAGCGCCGCTTCGTCCAAACCCACCAGCTTCAGCAACCCCTTCGCGCGCGCCAACGCCTCGTCGCGCGGCAGGCCGTAATTCATCGGCCCCTCGACCAGCGACTGGCGCACGGTGCGGCGCGGATTGAGCGAACGGTAGGGGTCCTGGAAGATCACCTGCACCTTGCGCCGGAACGGCACAAGCCGCACATGCGACAGGCGCGCGATGTCCTCGCCGCCCAGCGTCACGCTGCCCGAGGATGGATCGACGAGGCGCGCGATGCAACGCGCGACCGTGGACTTGCCCGCGCCCGATTCGCCGACGATGCCCAGCGTCTCGCCGCGCCGCACCGATAGGGTCACGTCGCGCGCGGCGCTGATCGTGCGCGTTTTCCTGAGCCACCCGCCTTCGCTATAGGCCTTGGTCAGGCCCGTGGTGCTGACCACGATCGGCCTGCTCGACGCTTCGCCGCGCGCGGGCGGGGTCATGCCCGGCACCGCCTTGATCAGCATTTTGGTGTAATCGGCGCGCGGGCGCTTCAGCACCTCTTCGGTCGGACCATATTCCACCAACTGGCCGTGGCGCATGACGGCGACGCGATGCGCGATCTCGGCCACCACGCCGAAATCATGCGTGATGAACAGCACGCCGGTGCCGAACTGGCGTTGCAAATCCTTTATCAAGGTCAGGATTTGCGCCTGGGTCGTCACATCCAGCGCGGTGGTCGGTTCGTCGGCGATCACCAGCACCGGCTCCAGCGCCAGGGCCATGGCGATGACGATGCGCTGGCGCTGCCCGCCCGAGAGCTGGTGCGGATAGGCGCCGATCACGCGCTCGGGATCGTCGATCCTGACCTGGCGCAGGATCGCCAGCACCCGCGCGCGCCGCTCAGCGGCGTCGAGCTGGGTGTGGGCGCGCAGCACCTCGTCGATCTGCTCGCCGCAGGTCAAGACCGGGTTCAGCGCGGTCATCGGCTCCTGGAAGATCATCGACATGCGCGTGCAGCGCAATTGGCGCAGGCGCTGCGGCGTGGCTTTCAGCACGTCCTCGCCCTGCAGCAGGATTTCGCCCGACACCGGTTTCAGGCCGCGCGGCAGCAATCCCATCGCCGCCAGCGCCGTGACCGACTTGCCCGAGCCGGATTCGCCGACCAGGCAGACGATCTCGCGCTGGCCGACCGCGACGTTCAGCGCCTCGACCGCCAGCTTGCGCTCGGCGTCGACCGGCAGCGAGATACCGAGGTTGCGGATTTCCAATACCGGCGCGTCGGCCATGATTCTTAAATCCTCTTGACCATGCGCGGGTCCAGCGTGTCGCGCAGACCGTCGCCCACGATATTGATCGCCAGCACGGTCAGCGACAGGAACACGCCGGGGAAAAAGATGATGTGCGGAAACAGGCGGAACAGCGCGCGGCCCTCGGCCATGATGTTGCCCCAGGTCGGAATATCGGGCGGGATGCCGATGCCGAGGAAGCTCAGGATCGCCTCGACCAATATCGAGTTGGCGCAGATGAACGTGGCCTGCACGATCAGCGGCGCCACGGTGTTGGGCATGACGTGGCGCAGCAGGATCAGCGGCACCGGCGTGCCCAGCGCCACCGCCGCCTCGACATACGGCTCCTCGCGGATGCTTAAGACCAGCGAGCGCACCAGGCGCACGACGCGCGGAATCTCGGGCACCGCCACCGCGACGATCACCGTGGCCAGCCCCGCGCCCCACAGGCTGACCAGCGCGATGGCCAGAAGGATTCCGGGTATCGCCATCACCCCGTCCATCACGCGCATGACAGCGCCGTCGAGCCAGCGCACATAGCCAGCGACGAGGCCGAAGAACAGGCCGATGGCGACGCTGACCGCCGCCGCGGCCACGCCCACGATCAGCGACACACGCGCGCCATAGATCACGCGGCTATAGACGTCGCGGCCCAGGCTGTCGGTGCCCATCCAGGCGCTGCGCGCGGTCTGCGTGCCGTCGCTCGCGCGCATGGTGATCTCGGCGCCGGGCGTCTTGTTGCGAGCAGCGGGGTTGATCGCCGACGGCGCGATCGTTCCCAACACCGGCGCCAGCAGGGCGATCAGCAGCATCAGCGCCAGAACCGCGCCACCGAACATCACCCCGGGGCTTTTTGCCATCCGTGCAAACGTACCGGCCGGGCGCCGCGCGGCGCCGGCTACGGGCAGCGTTTCGCCCAGCGCGCTCAATAGCGGATCCTCGGGTCGAGGAACACGTAGCTGAGATCGACCAACAGATTCAGCGCCACGTACACGACCGAGAACACCATCACCACGGCCTGGATGGTCGGGTAGTCGCGCGCCAGCACCGCGTCCACCACCAGCCGGCCGATGCCGGGAATGCCGTAGACGCTTTCGGTCACCACCACGCCGCCGATCAACACGGCCACGCCCAGGCCGATCACCGTGACGATCGGCACCGCGGCGGCGCGAAGCCCATGATGCACCAGCACCTGCCGGTCGCTTAAGCCCTTGGCGCGCGCGGTGCGGATATAGTCCTCGCCCAGCACCTCCAGCACCGCGGCGCGGGTGATGCGCGCGATCAGCGCGATGTAGATCACCGACAGGGTGATCGAAGGCAGGATCATGCGCTCGATGAACTGGCCGAAGCCCAGCGAAATCGAGCGATAGCCCTGCACCGGCAGCCAGCCCAGTTGGATGGCGAAGACGTAGATCAGCACATAGCCGATCACGAACACCGGCACCGAGAAGCCCGCGACCGACAGCGCCATGACCGTGCGGTCGATCCAGCTATTCTGCTTCCACGCGGCGAGCACGCCCAGCGGCACCGCGACGGCCACCGCCAGCAGGATGGTGACGATGGCCAGCGCCAGCGTCGGCTCGATCCGCTGCGCGATCAAGTCGGCCACGGTTTTCTTGAAGAAGAACGATTCGCCGAAATCGCCCTGCAGGATCTTGCCGATCCAGATGCCGAACTGCGCCAGCAGCGGCTTTTCCAGGCCCAGCTGCGCGCGGATCGCGTCCACCTGCTGCGTGTTGGCGTTGTCGCCGGCGATGATCGCGGCCGGATCGCCGGGCGTAAGGCGCAGCATCAGGAACACGAACACCGCCACCATCGCCAGAACGGGGATGGTGGCGAGCGCGCGGCGGGCGAGGAAGGCGAGCATGCGTTACCGCGCGCCGCGACGCATCATGAAACGCGCCTCATCCCTAGACAGGCTCAGGATGAGGCCCTCATGCCGGGCTTGTCGAAACATGAGGGCTCGCATCACGGGACTCGATAAGCGCGCGCTATTTCTTCGTCACGTTCCAGAACACCGGCGCCGGGGTGGTCAGGATTCCCGCGACCGCCTCCTTGCGGATGGCGGCGGGCTGGTACCACTGGCCCAGGTAGATATGCGTGCCGATCTGCAGCGTGCGCTCCTGCACCTGCTCGGCGATCGCTTTTTGCTTGGCCGGGTCGGTTTCCTTGGCGAAGGCGTCGCGCAGCTTTTCCTGCGTCTCGTCGCAGGGCCAGCCGAACATCGCCTTGTCGCAGCCCGCGTTGGCGAAGCCCGCCATGACAGGGTTCAGGATGTCGGCCGCGACCCACGAGGTCAGGAACGCGTTCCAGCCGCCGGCGTTGGGCGGGTCCTTCTTCGCGCGCCGCGCGACCAGGGTCTGCCAGTCCATCGACTGCATGTCGACGTTCAGGCCCGCTTTTTTCATCAGGTCGGCCGCTACCGGCGCCAGGTTGGTAAGCACGACAAGGTCGGTCGAATGCATCAACACGACAGGCGTGCCGTCGTAGCCCGCCTCTTTCAGCATCTGCTTGGCGACGTCGAACTTGGACTCGAACAAGCCCTCGGTGCCCTTGGCCGATTCCAGCGGCGTGCCGCAGATGAACATCGCCTTGCACGGCTTGTAATAGGCCGGATCGCCGATCACGGCTTTCAGGAAATCCTCCTGGTTGAAGGCGACCTCGACCGCGCGGCGGATTTTCTCGTTGTTGAAGGGCGGGTGCAGCCAGTTGAAGCGGAAGGTGTACTGGTTGCCGAGCGGGTTCCAATCCACCAGCGCGATCTTCGGGTCCTTCTTCAAGACCGGCAGCAGGTCGTGCGGCGGCGCCTCGATATAGTCGATCTCGCCCGCGAGCAGCGCATTGACCGCGGTCTGGTGATCGGGGATCGCCAGCCATTCCACGCGGTCGACCTTGACCACCTTGCCGCCCGAAAGCCCGTTGGCGGGCTCGCTGCGCGGCTTGTACTTGTCGAACTTCACATAAACGGTCTTGTCGCCGGGCTTCCATTCGTCCTTCTTGAACACGAACGGGCCCGAGCCGGTGAAGTCCTCGATCTGCTTGTTCGGGTCGGTGTCGGCCACGCGCTTCGGCATCATGAACGGCACGTTCGAGCTGGGCTTGCCGAGCGACTGCAGCACCAGGCCGTAAGGTTCCTTCAACACCAGCTTGAAGCTCTTGGCGTCGATCACCGCGAGCTCGGCCGTCGTGCCCATCAGCTTCTGGCCCATCGAGTCCTTGGCGCCCCAGCGCTTGATCGAGGCGACGCAGTCCTCGGCCGTCACCGGCTGGCCGTCGTGCCACAGCAACCCGTCGCGCAGCGTGAAGGTGTAGGTCAGCTTGTCGTCGCTGACCTTCCATGTATCCACCATCTGCGGCAGAACCTCGAGTTTCTCGTTCATGCCGAACAGCGTGTCGTAGATCATGTAGCCGTGGTTGCGCACGATATAGGCCGTGGTCCAGATCGGATCGAGGATCTTCAGATCCGAATGCATCACGTTGCGCAGGACTTTCTGCTGCGCCTCGGCTGGCGCGGCCGCGGGTAGTGCCGCGGCGGCGAGCATGGCAGCGGCGACAATGATGGAACGCTTGGTCATCCCGAACCCCCGTTCGACAGGCGCTGTTCGGCAAAGTATGGACAAAGCTGGGCTTTGCCGCAATCCTAGCGCGGGACTTGGCCGATGGATCAATTGTCGCTGTTCGGGCTGTTCGCGGTTTCGGCGATGCTGGTGTTTTACGCAGCCGAGGAGCGCAGCCATTGGTTCGTGCTGGCCTTCGCCGCGGCTTGCGCGCTGGCCTCTCTCTACGGTTTCCTGCAAGGCGCCTGGCCGTTCGGACTGGTCGAGGCGGTGTGGGCCCTGGTTGCGCTCCAGCGCTGGCGCGGCCGCTACGCGAGGACATGAAATGGTCGCGTTCAAGGACTATGCGCAATACGACGCCACCGGGCTGGCCGAGCTGATCAAAAAGAAGGCCGTGAAGCCCGATGAAGTGCTGGACGCGGCGCTGGAGCGGGTCGAGAAGTCGAATCCAAAACTCAACGCCGTGACGCACCGCATGGACGACGAGGCGCGCGCCACGTTGAAGCGCGGCGTCGCCAAGGGCCCGTTCGCGGGCGTGCCGTTCCTGCTGAAAGACCTCTACGCGCTTTACAAGGGCCAGCCCGTAACCAACGGCAGCCGATTCTGGAAGGGATATGTAGCCGACCACGACATCACGCTGGTCGAGCGCTACAAGGCGGCGGGCCTGGTGGTGATCGGGCGCACCAACACGCCGGAGCTCGGCCTGACCATGACCACCGAGCCGGTGGCGCTGGGCCCCTGCCGCAACCCGTGGAATTTGGCGCGCAGCTCGGGCGGATCGTCGGGCGGATCGGCGGCGGCGGTGGCCATGCGCATGGTGCCGATGGCGCATGCGACCGACGGCGGCGGGTCGATCCGCATTCCGGCCGCGAATTGCGGCCTGGTAGGATTGAAGCCGACGCGCGCGCGCAATCCGCAAGGGCCCGACGTGGGCGAGGGCTGGGCCGGCATGGCGACCGCGCATTGCGTCTCGATCAGCGTGCGCGACTGCGCCGCGCTGCTGGACGCAACGCATGGGCCCGCGCCCGGCGATCCCTATTGCGCCCCGCCGCCCGAGCGGCCGTTCCTGAAAGAGGTCGGCGCGCCGGCCGGCAGTTTGCGCATCGGCCTGGTGACGGCGGGGCCGGACGGCGCCAAGCCGCACAAGGATTGCGTCGCCGGCGCGAAGGACGCGGCTAAGCTGTGCGAGGAACTGGGCCATCGCGTCGAGGAAACCGAGTTCAAGTTCGACAAGGCGCTGTTCCAGCGCGCGGTCTGGATCGTGATCGCCGCCAATGCCGCCAACACCCTGGCGCTGCGCGCCAAGGCCGCGGGGCATGAAGCGGGCCCGAACGATGTCGAGCCGCTGACGCTCGCCGCGGCCAAGCGCGGGCGCGAGACGCCGTCCTCGGACTATGCCTGGGCGGTGCTGACGCTGCACGGCTTCGGCCGGCAGGTGGCGAAGATGTACGAGAAGTTCGACGTGCTGCTGTCGCCGGTGCTCAACAACCCGCCGCTGCCGCTCGGCCGCTGCTCGATGCAGACGCCGGATACCGAGACGTTCGGCAAGGAGCTGGCGAACGAGTTGCCGTTCACGCCGATCTACAACGTGTCGGGCTGCCCGGCGATTTCGCTGCCGCTTTATTGGAACAAGGAGAAGCTGCCGATCGGCGTGCAGTTCGGCGCCGGCTTCGGCAACGAGGCGGTGCTGCTGCGCCTGGCGGCGCAACTGGAACAGGCGCGGCCCTGGAAGGACCGGAAACCGCCAGGCATCTGAACGGCTTGGCAGGATCGGCGCGGGCGATTGGCGCCGCGCGGGACCCCGCACCATATAGAAACCGAGCGCGGCGCTGTCCGGGTTGCGGTCGTCGCGGCGTCACGCCCCTTCCAAAGCCGGAGCGCAAGCACATGTGGACCGAGCTTGCCCTGTTCGCGGCGGTCGGCTTTGCGGCGCAGATGGTCGACGGCGCCATCGGCATGGCCTACGGCTTGTCCGCGACGTCGATCCTGCTCAGCGTCGGGGTCGCGCCGGCGACCGCGAGCGCCAGCGTGCACGCGGCCGAGGTGTTCACGACCGGCGCGTCCGGTTTGGCGCATTGGCGCATGGGCAACGCCCGGCCACAATTGCTGTGGGGCTTGGTGGTGCCGGGCATGATCGGCGGCGCGAGCGGCGCCTATTTGCTGACCGCCGTGCCGGGCGAGGCGATCCGGCCGTTCATCAACCTCTATCTGCTGGCGATGGGTGCCGCGATCCTGTGGCGCGCGCGCAAGAAGCACAAACCGCGCGCCGAGCCGCCGAAATACCTGGGCGCGCTGGGATTCGCCGGCGGGTTTCTCGACGCGATCGGCGGCGGCGGCTGGGGGCCGATGGTCACCTCGACCCTGATCGGCGGCGGCACCGCCCCGCGCTACGCGATCGGTTCGGTAAACCTGGCCGAATTCTTCGTCACGGTGACGATCTCGGCTGTGTTCGTTTCGACCGTCGGGCTGGAGCTTTGGCCGGTGATCGCGGGTTTGGTGCTGGGCGGGATTCTGGCCGCGCCGCTGGCCGCCTATGCGACCAAACGCATTCCGGCGCGTCCGATGATGATCGTGGTCGGCGTCGTCATCGTGCTGCTGAGCCTGCGCGGTCTGGCGCGCGGGTTCGCGTGAACGGCTGCCCGGCGTCTGACGCCTATTTCGCGTAGCGCACGCGATAGATGAGACCGGTCGAATCGTCCGAGATCAACAGACTGCCGTCGCGGTCGACCGCCAGGCCCGCTGGAGTGCCGAAATGGGTTTTGCCGTCGGCGGCGAGAAAGCCGCCGAGGAAATCGACAAAGCCCATCGGCTGGCCGTTCTGGAAGCGGATGCGCACGACGCTGTGCCCGACCGGCGGATAGCGGTTCCACGATCCCTGCATCGCCACGAACGCATCGCCGCGATACTCGGGCGGAAACATCCGGCCGGTGTAGAACGCCATGCCGATGGGCGCGGCATGCGCCTGATAGCCCAGGACCGCGCCCTCAGTCCCGGCGCAATACTGCTCGCGCGTCTTGCTCTTGGGCGGATCGCTGTGGATGTCGGGCCGGCGGTCCATGTAGCAATAGGGCCAGCCGTAATCCTTGCCTTCCATGAGCTTGTTCAGCTCTTCCGGCGGCTTGTCGTCGCCGCGCCAATCCGAGCCGTGATCCATGCCCCAAAGCTCGCCGGTCGTGGGATGGAAACCGAAGCCCATGGTGTTGCGCAAACCCTTGGCGAAGATCCGCCGGTCGCCGCCGTCGAGTGTCATGCTGAGGACCGCGGCGTGCTCGGGATTGCTTTCCGCGCAGTTGTTGCAGGTGCTGCCGACCGTGACATACAGGCGCCCGTCGGCCGGGCCGACCGCCAGGGTGCGGCGGTTGTGCCCGCTGCTGCGCGGCAGTTCGGCGATCCTGCGCCAGCCGCCGAGCTTGCCGTCTGCGCCAAGATCGGCCGCCAGCACCTGGACCACCCCGGCGAGATAGAGGGTCTGCTTGTGGAAGACCATGCCGTGCGCCTGGCTGACGCCCTCGGCGACCGGCGCGCGCCGGTCGTAGCGCCCGTCGCCGTCCAGGTCGAACAGACGCGTCACCGTGCCGCTATGCGGCAGGCTGACCAGAAGGCTGCCGTCGGGCAGGACCAGCAGCATGCGCGCGCCGTCCAAATCGCGCGCCGCCACGTCGATCGAGAAACCTGGCGGCAGCTTGAGGCCGGCGATGCGCTGGTCGGTGGGCTCGACCTGAGTTGGGCTGAAGGAACGGCCCTCCGGCGGTGCCTTGTCCTGGCCGGCCGCGTTTTGCGCCAACGCAAGCATCGAACAAACACAAAGGAGAGCGGAAAACGCCACGCGCCGCATGCGACGCCCTTTCCCGGGGTGAAGCCGTCCAACCAAGCTTAGGACCAAAACCCGGTGCGGTTAAGCGGCGCGGGCGGCGCGCGCGGCGATCAGCTGATTGACTAGGGCGGGCGTGGCGATGAGCGCGCCGATGCCCGTCGTGGTCCAGCCCGGCGCCATCATCAGCAGGCCGCCGACGAGGATCAGCAGCCGCTCCCACGCCCGCAGGCGCGTCAGCATGAAGCCGGTCAGCCCTGCCGCCAGCAGCGCGATTCCCAGCACGCAACCCGACACCGTTTCGATGAAGGCGTACCAGGTGAAGCCCTTGGTCACGATCAGCATCGACGGGGCATAGGCGAACACGAACGGCACCAGCGCCTTGGCCATGCCGAGCCGGAACGCGGTGTTGCCGGTCTTGAACGGGTCGGCGTTGGCCATGCTGGCCGCGGCATAGGCCGCCAGCGCCACCGGCGGCGTGATGTCGGCCAAAACGCCGTAATAGAACACGAACATATGCGCCACCAGCGGCTGCGTGCCGAGCAACACCAGCGCCGGCGCCGCGACCGTGACCATGATGATGTAGTTGGCGGTGGTCGGCACGCCGCAGCCCAACAGGATGCAGACGATCGCCGTCATCACCAGGGTATAGAACAGCGTCCAGCCCCGCGGGTCGAACAGCGCGCCCGGCAGCAGCGCGCCGGTGTATCCCGCCAGATCGCCGGCCAGGCCGGTGACGATGCCGGAAATCTTGAAGCCCACGCCGGTCAACGTGACGACGCCGACGATGATGCCGACCGTCGCCGCCGCCGCGCCGACCGAGATGGCGTATTTCGCGCCGATCACGAAGCTGTCGATCATCTCCAGCACGCGCGGCCGCCGGTCCGGGTCGTTCCACAGGAACGCCGCCGCGGCGGCGATGCAGGCGCCGATCAGCAGCAGCGTCACCGGCATCGCGGTCAGAAAGTCGGTGAAGATCGCGGCGATCACCGCCGCCAGCAGCGCCAGCGCCACGAAGCCGTTGCGCCGCGTCAACCCCACCACCATGCAGGCGGTGATGCCCCAGAACGCGGCGAGGTAGGGCGTATAGCCCGAGAACAGCACGAAGATCAGCACCGCCAGCGGAATCGCGGTCGGCCAGTCGCGCTTCAGCACCGCCATCGCGTCCGGCAGCTCGTCGCGCGCGAGGCCGCGCATGCCGTTCTTCTTGGCCTCGAAATGCACCTGGCAGAACACGCCGAAGAAATGCATCGAGGCCGGCACCACGGCGGCCAGGATGATCTGCTGATAGGGGATGTTCAGGAACTCGACCATCAGGAACGCCGCCGCGCCCATGATCGGCGGCGTGATCTGCCCGCCGGTCGACGCGGTGCTTTCGACCGCCGCCGCGAAATGGCGCGGATATCCCAGCCGGATCATGGCCGGGATGGTCAAGGAGCCGACCGTCACGGTGTTGGCGATCGAGGATCCTGAGATCATGCCGAACATCGCCGAGCCGAAGATCGACACTTTCGCCGGCCCGCCCGCGTAGCGCCCGGTCAGCGCCGAGGCCAGGTCGATGAAGAATTTTCCCAGGCCCACGCGCGTCGCCAGCACGCCGAACAGCACGTAGTGGAACACGTAAGTTGCGACCACGCCCAGCGCGATGCCGTAAATGCCCTGGCTGGTCAGGTACAGATGGTTGACCACGCCTTTCCAGGTGCTGCCGGGATGCACGAAGATGCCCGGGAAAGAACGGCCATAGAGCGCGTACAGGATCATCAGCGCGGCGATCGCGGGCAGCGGCCAGCCCACGCCGCGCCGCGTGGCCTCCAGCAGCAGGCCGATCAGCACCGTGCCCATCGCCACGTCCATCGGCTCGGGATTGCCGACGCGGAAGGCCAGGTCGTCGAATATCCACGGCACGTAAAGGCTGGCCGCGGCCACCGCCAGCGCGCACAGCCAGTCCTGGATGCCGATGCCGAGCGGCGCCCACCAGCGTGCGCGCGGCGCTTTCAGGTTGTCCTTGCGCCGCGCCGCGAATACCAGAAACACCAGGCCCAGCACGAACGCCATGTGCACGCCGCGGTGCGTGGTTTCGCGCAGCAGGCCGAATCCGGCGGTGTAGTAGTGGAAGCAGGACAGGGCAAACAGCAGTCCCGAAACCAGCGTGGCGGCCGGCGGGATCATCGGCCGGAAGCGGATGTCGCTGTCGAACTCCTCTTCCAGCTTCGTCGGGTCGGCCTTCAGCTCCAGCTTGTCGGCGGCCATCGAGTCCCCAGCCCACGCGTCCCCAACCCCAAACGAACGACGGGCCGCTCTTGGTCGAGAGCGGCCCGTCCTTGCCCGCCTTAAGCGGCGGGTGCCTATTTCAGAAGCCCGGCTTCCTTGTAGAATTTCTCGGCGCCGGGATGCAACGGGATGCCGAGGCCCGCCAGCGCGGTTTCCTTGCGGATCGATTTGCCCTTGGCGTGGCCCGCGTCCAGCACGGCGCGGGTTTTGTCGCTCCACAGCGCCTTGGTCACGTCGTACACCAGCTGATTGTCGATCTTGGACGAGGTCACCCACTGCGCGCCCACCGCCAGGGTCTTGGTGGCCGGGATGTCCTTGTACGTGCCCGCCGGAATTTCATCGGCGGCGAAGAATTTCAGCTCGCCGCGCAGCTTGTCGGCCTGGGGCCCCACGATCGGCACCAGCTCGATGCCGCCACCCGCCGCCGCCAGCTCGGAGATGGCGCCAGCCGGATAGCCGCCGGTGAAGAAGAACGCGTCCACCGATCCGTCCCTCAGCTTTTCGCCGGCCTGGTTCGGTTTCAGGTATTCCGGCTTGATGTCCTTTTCGCCGACGCCATAGGCCGCGAGGATCGCCTTGGCGTTGACCAGCGTGCCCGATCCCGGCTCATCCAGCGACACGCGCTTGCCTTTCAGGTCGGCCGGCGATTTGACGCCCAGGCCCTTCTTCACCACCAGGTGCACGCTTTCGGGATACAAGTTGGCGATCGCGCGCAACGTGTCCACCTTGCCCTTGCTTTCGTACACGCCGGTGCCGGTATAGGCCCAGGTGGCGACGTCGGCCTGGCTGAAGCCCGACTCCGATTCGCCGCTGACGATGGCGTTGACGTTGGCGACCGAGCCGTTGGTGGCCACGGCGCTGGCGACGATGGTGGGTGTGGAGATCGCGTTCGCGATCATGCCGCCGACCGGGTAATAGGTGCCGGCCGTGCCACCGGTGCCGATACGGAAAAATTTCTGCTGCGCATAGGCCCCGCCGGCCGCGAACGCGGCCACGGTAACGGCGGTCAGCGCGATCAGCCCCCGCCGGGTGACGCGAATCGACATGATGGAACTCCTCCCAGGTTTGGCTTTGGTTATGGGGGGACCATAGCGGCAAGCGGCCCGCCCCGCCAACCCCCCGTCCGCCTTGGGGTCTGACTGGTTGTGGTAACGGGTGAGGAGGGTTATTCTTCCGCCCGACCGTCCGCATATGCTTGGCCCTGAGAGGCTTCGAGATGAAGCGTCCAATCGACGGCCGGCTCTTTGCCGGCATGGCGGCCGCGTCTTGCGTTATTGTCGCGCTGCTTGTCGCGCCCGGCCCCGCCGCGGCGCAGGCCCCGCTCGACGAGGCGCTGAAGACCATCGACAAGTTCCGCGCCGAAGCGCCCAAGGACCAGACCAAGGGCCAGGCGCAACCGGCGCAGGCGCCGCGCTTCGTGCCGCCGCCGCGCACCATCGCCGACATCACCGCGATCCTGGACAAGCAGAAGCCCGATCCGGCCAAGCGCGCGGCCAACCTGGCGGCGGCCGACGCCAAGCCGCCCTCCGGCGCGTCGAAGGACGAGCTTCACGTCTTCTATTACAAGCGCGGCTTGGCGGCGTTGGAGATCGGCCGCGCCGAGCAGCGCCTGACCGATATCAAGAAGGCGAGCGAATTGGCCGAGCAGACCGACGCGCCGCCGATAACCCAGATGCAGTACCTGCAGCAGCTCAGCGGCGCCTACCAAGCCGCGGGCGATGTCGGCGCGGCGCTGGCGCTGCAGGACAAGCGCCTGCAATTGCTTCGCCGCTCCCCGAATATCGGCAACGGCTGGTATTTCCAGATCTATCAGCACAAGACGCTTCTTGCCGCGCGCAACGGCAAGCTCGACGTCGCGCGCGAGACCGTGGCGGCGTCGCAAAAACTGTACGAGGAGTCGTCGTCGTGGAGTTCCGGGGGCCGCGGGCCCGGCCCGGCGCAGCGCGACAATTTCCGCGTCCATGTGCTGCGCGCCCGCGCCGCGGTCGCCCTGGAAACCGGACAGTACGCCGAGGCCGAGGCCTTCAGCCGCGCGGCGCTGCCCTTGATCCTCGCGCTGGTCCCGCTGCAGGGGCAGTTTCCCTCCGCCTCGGGCTCGATGGCGAACAACCGCGACAATATCTACAGCGACCTCGCGCGCGCCTTGATGCGCCAGGGAAGGCTGGTCGAAGCCGAGGCCGAGCAGCGGCGCGCGCTGCTCAATCGCCTCGAACGCT
>JAHFPH010000089.1 GCA_023266845.1 Rhodospirillaceae bacterium | reverse complement strand
CGGCACCAGCACCGGGCGGCTGTCCTCGACCGATCCGAATTTGCAGAACATCCCGACCCGTACCGAGGAGGGCCGCAAGATCCGCCGCGCCTTCATGGCAGCCAAGGGCTACAAGCTGGTGTCGGTCGATTATTCGCAGATCGAGCTGCGCCTGGTGGCCGAGATCGCGAACATCGAGGCCTTGCGCAAGGCGTTCCGCGACGGGGTGGACATCCACGCCATGACCGCCTCGCAGGTCTTCGGCGTGCCGATCAAGGGCATGGACGCGCAGACCAGGCGCAAGGCCAAGGCGATCAATTTCGGCATCATCTACGGCATTTCCGGCTTCGGCCTGGCGCAGCAACTGGGCTGCACCCCCGGCGAGGCCAACGCTTACATCAAGGCCTATCTCGACCGCTATGCCGGCATCCGCGAATACATGGAGCGCATGAAGGCGGAATGCCACAAGCGCGGCTATGTCGAGACCATGTTCGGGCGGCGCTGCCACATCCCCGGCGCCAACGACAAGATCATGGCGCGGCGCAGCTTCGCCGAGCGCCAGGCGATCAACGCGCCGATTCAGGGCACGGCCGCCGACATCATCAAGCGGGCGATGATCCGCGTCGCGCCGGCGCTGAAAAAGGCCAAGCTCGATGCCGCCATGCTGCTGCAGGTGCACGACGAGCTGCTGTTCGAGGTGCGCGACGACCAGGTCGAGAAGACCGGCAAGCTGGTGCGCGAGATCATGGAGGCCGCCCCCGGCCCGGTGGTGACGCTGTCCGTGCCACTGGTCGCGGATGTCGGCGTCGGCCAAACCTGGGCCGACGCGCATTGACAGGCACTGCGGCCGGGCGTTGCCCGCCGCCTTGCCTTTACCTGTATATGCAGGTAATAATCGCCGCATGACGAGGAAGACCGCATCCCCGAGACGCCCATCGACCGGCTGCACCTGCCTGCGGCTGCGCAAGGCGGCGCGCGGCGTGTCCACCATCTTCGATCAATACCTCCAGCGCGCGGGGCTGACGGTCACGCAATACGGGCTGCTGGGGCATTTGAAAAGCTTCGACGGGATCGGCATCGGCGAGCTTGCCGACAAGCTGATCATGGACCCGACGACCCTGACGCGGAACCTGCGGCCGTTGCAGCGCCAGGGCCTTGTCGTGCTGGCGCCCGATCCGCGCGACCGGCGCTCTCGCTGCCTGCACCTGACCGCGCGCGGCCGGGCGGCCTTCGACCGGGCCGTGCCCGAGTGGATGCGCGCGCAACGCCATATCGAAAAAACCCTGGGCGTGCCCAACGCCGCCGCCCTCAACGCGGCGCTTGACCGCATGCTCGATCTTCTGGCGAAGCCGGGCGGATAGAGCGCGCCGGATACCTGCATATACAGGCAGAACTTCGGGAGCACAGGGATGGACCAGCCGAATCCGCCTATCGAATACGGCCTCGTGCCGCGCGAGGAATTGACCGGCGTGTCGGGACTGGATTTCCTGAAGGGGATCCGCGACCGCGCCTATCCCGCGCCGCCCTTCGCCGAGGCGGCCGATATCCGGATCGCCGAGGTCGAAAGCGGCCGCGTGGTGTTCCAGGCCGAGCCCTCGGCCCGGCTCTACAATCCGCTGGGCACGGTGCATGGCGGATGGATTTCGACCCTGCTCGATTCGGCGATGAGCTGTTCGGTGCATTCCATGATGAAGCCCGGGCAGGCCTATACCACGGTCGATCTGTCGGTCAGCTTCGTGCGCCCGGTGTTCGAGGACACCGGAACGCTCAGATGCGAAGGCACGGCGATCCATGTGGGCGAGCGGATCGCCACCGCCCAGGGCCGCGTCTGGGACCGGGCCGGCAAATTGATCGCGCACGGCACGGTGACCTGCCTGGTGATGCGGCCGCTGGGCGCGGAATCGTGAATATCGCGACAGCGCCGGCCGCCAATCCGCTGCTGACCGCGCCGATCCTGCCCACCCTCCTGCGCCTCAGCCTGCCCAACATGGCGGCGATGCTGGCGACGGCCTTGGTCGCGGTTGCCGAGACGTCTTATGCGGGATTGCTGGGCACGCCGGCCTTGGCCGGCATGGCGCTGGTGTTTCCCATGGTGATGCTGCAGCAGATGATGTCGGCGGGTGCTATGGGCGGCGGCGTGTCGTCCGCCATCAGCCGGGCGCTCGGCGCCGGCGACGAGGCGCGGGCCGAGGCGCTCGCGGTCCATGCCGCCATTATCGGCGCGGTCGCCGGCATCGCCTTCACGGCGTTCTTTCTGCTGCTGGGCCCCGCGATATTCCGGCTGCTCGGCGGCAGCGGTGGCGCGCTCAGCGAGGCCATAGCCTATTCGAACACGGTATTCCTCGGCGCGACGGTTATTTGGCTCGCGAACACGCTGGCGTCGATCGTGCGCGGCGGCGGGAACATGAATGCGCCGTCGGCGACGCTGTTCGCCGTCGCCGGCTTCCAAGTCGTATTAGGCGGCGGGCTGGGCCTGGGGCTGGGCCCGTTTCCGCGCCTGGGGATGATGGGCATAGCCCTGGGCCAGGTGATCGCCTATGCCGGCGGGGCGCTGTTCCTGTTCTGGTTCCTGCGCTCAGGGAACGCGCGCGTGGCGCTGGTGTTCAAGAGAGCGGCGCCAAGCCGCGCGGTGTTCCAGGACATATTGAGGGTTGGGGCGCTGGCGTGCCTGTCGCCGCTGCAAACCGTGCTGACCGTTCTGGTCCTGGCGCGGCTGGTCGCCTATTTCGGCACCGAGGCGCTGGCCGGATACGGCATTGGCGCGCGCCTGGAGTTCCTGCTGATCCCCATCACCTTCGCCATCGGCGTGGCCTGCGTGCCGCTGGTCGGCATGGCGATCGGCGCCGGCGACGTCGCCCGCGCGCGCCGCGTGGCCTGGACGGGCGGCGCGGTTTCGGCGCTCGTCGTCGGCACAGTGGGTCTTGTGGTCGCCGTGCTGCCGGACCTGTGGGCCACGCTGTTCACCAGGGAACCGGCCGTGCTCGAGTCGGCGCGCTCGTACCTGACCTGGTCGGGGCCCGGCTTCGCTTTCTACGGCCTGGGCTTATGCCTATATTTCGGTTCGCAAGGCGCGGGCAAGATGCTGGGGCCCGTGCTGGTGGCGACGCTGCGCCTCGCGCTAGTTGGAATCGGCGGCTGGATTCTGGCGTCGGCCAACGCGCCGCAATGGTCGATCTTCGCCCTGGTGGGCGCGGCCATGGCGGCTTACGGCATCGCCATGGCGCTAGCGGTCTATTGCGTGCGCTGGGGCAATAAACCCAGCCGTTAAGCCGCCGCGCGGATCGCGGCGGATTTCACCTTGTCGTCGACCTGGCCTTCGAACTGCTTGAAGTTGGTCTCGAACCGTTTGGCGACGCCCGCCGCCGCCTGGTCGTAGGCTTTTTTGTCGGCCCAGGTCGAGCGCGGGTCGAGCACGTCCCTCGGCACGTCGGGGCAGGCATCGGGCACGAACAGGCCGAAATTCGGATCCTTGTTCACGCCCACCGCCGCGAGCTTGCCGTCCAGCGCCGCGCGCAGCATGGCGCGGGTGTGTTGGATGCGGAAGCGCTGGCCCACGCCGTAGCCGCCGCCCGACCAGCCGGTGTTGACCAGCCAGCAAGCCGTGCCGTGGCGCTGGATGCGCTCGCCCAGCATCCTGGCGTAGACCGTGGGATGGCGCGGCATGAACGGCGCGCCGAAGCAGGTGGAAAACGTGGCTTGCGGCTCTTGGCCCAGGCCCTTTTCCGTGCCGGCCACGCGCGCGGTGTAGCCCGACAGGAAATGGTACATCGCCTGCTCGGGCGTGAGCTTCGAGATCGGCGGCAGCACGCCGAACGCGTCGGCGGTCAGCATCACCACGTTGGACGGCTGGCCGCCCAGCCCGTCGGGCGCCGTGTTGGGGATGTAGTCGATGGGATAGGACGCGCGCGTGTTCTCGGTGAAGCGCGCGTCGTCCAGGTCCAGCGCGCGCGTGTCGGCGTCCACCACCACGTTCTCCAGCACCGTGCCGAAGCGGCGCGTGGTGGCATAGATCTCGGGCTCGGCCTCGGCCGACAGCTTGATGACCTTGGCGTAGCAGCCGCCCTCGAAATTGAAGATGCCCTTGTCCGACCAGCCGTGCTCGTCGTCGCCGATCAACGTGCGCGACGCATCGGCCGACAGCGTGGTTTTTCCCGTGCCGCTGAGGCCGAAGAAGATCGCCGTGTCTGCCTTGGGCCCGATATTGGCCGAGGCGTGCATCGGCAGCACGCCCTTGACCGGCAGCAGGTAGTTCAGGATCGTGAACACCGATTTCTTGATCTCGCCGGCGTAGTGGCTGCCCGCGATCAGCACCAGCTTTTTCTTGAAGCTGACCGCGATCGCCACCTCGCTGTTGGTGCCGTCGATCTCGGGCACGCATTGGAAGCTGGGCGCCTGGATGATGGTGAAGTCGGGCGCGAAATCGCCCAGCGCCCGCGGCGGCGGGCGGATGAACATGTTGCGCGCGAACAGGCTGTGCCACGCCATCTCGGTGATCACGCGCACCTTCAGCCGATAGGCGGGATCGGCGCCGGCGTAACTGTCGACCACGAAGGTCTCGCGTTCCTGGAAATAGGCCTGGAAGCGCCGGTGCAGCGCGGCGAAGCGTTCCTCGGGCATGGCGACGTTGACCGCGCCCCACCAGATGTCGGCGCGCGACTCGGCCTCGTCGGCGAAGAACTTGTCCTTGGGCGAGCGGCCGGTATAGACGCCGGTGCGCACCGCCAGCGCGCCGCCCTCGGCCAGCAGGCCCTCGCGGCGGCGGATCGCCTGTTCGTACAGCGCCGGCACGCCCAGGTTCCAGTGCGCGACCGACAGGTTGCTCAGACCGGCAAGGTCCAGCCCGAAGCGGCTGACGGCGGTGCCGACCTGCTGCATGGCGAAGGCTCCCTACGCGATTTAGTTTATAGCGGACGATAGGGCGGCGCCCAGGGCGGCGCAAGCGAACTTGCCGCAAATGCGAGCGATTCCCGATTCGCTTGCGGTGGAAAACCCGCGTGCGCTGCACCTATGCAGCGCGCGCCTGTTTTGCAAGACGCACCAGTTCGGCCTGCGCCTGCTCGACGGTCGCAACGCGGCGCGAAAAATCCAGCCGCGCCACGCGCCCGGCCATGCGCAAGTCGCAGCCCTCGGCGTCGATGCCGGTCATCGTCCATTCGCCGGCGGGCAGATTCAACAGCCGCGTGGCGTACAAACCGATGGCGTCGGCATGATCCTGGTTCATGTGCGCGACGATGTCCTGTTCGGCCGCGATCAGCTCGGCCGCGTCGTCCGCGCGGTCGATGAGCTCGGCGCCGCCGATCCAGTGGACGCGCCCAAACCCGGCCACGAGATGCGCGCGATCCACGCCGACGCGGTAAAAACCGAAATCCTTGAAATCCGCGTACATCGCAGCGCCGGGATGGCGCGACAGGAACCGCGCGCGGTGGCGCTGATCCGATGTGCGCTCGGCGCGCCCCAGGATGGTCGCGCGCGCGCCGGTCAAGGGCTCGTCGAGGCCGGCCGTGCCATCCACCAGCAGCGCCACGCGGTCGTCCGCCGCGATGTCCCTGGTGTGCTCGGCCAGCCCCGAGATCAGCAGCAGCGGCGTTGCGTCGTGATCCACCGCCAGCAGCACCAGCGCGGCATAGGGCCAGCCGGGGTAGTCCGCGTCGCCGCGGCGATGCGTCGCCAGATAGGCGCGGTCCGCGGCGCGCAGCAGCCGGCGCGCGGAAATATTCGGCGCGGAGGCGGGCGTTTGTTGGGCCGCGGTCATGCCTCTATCAAGCCCTGGGACCAGGAGGCGGTCAACCGGCCGAGGCATGGGCTGGCAAGCGCCGCGCGGCCGGTCTATGTCTCGACGGATGGGAAAGTGGCTGTTGTTCGCTTTGCTGCTGCTGGCACCGCCCGGCGCAGGTGCTGCCGACAAGCGCGCGGGCGATCTGGTGATCAGCCAAGCCTGGGCGGCGCCCTCTTCGCCGTCCAAGCGCACCGGATCGATTTACCTCACGATCCGCAACGCGGGCGCGGTCGCCGATTGGCTGGTCGACGCGCATTCCACGGCCGCGCTGACGACCGAGTTGCGCTCGCACCGCGCCGGGCCCGTGGTGGGGCCGCCGCGCAAGGTGTTGGGCATCGCCTTGCCCGTGGGCAAGACCGTTTCGCTGAAACCGGGCGCAGAGCTGATCGCGCTGACCGACGTCACCCAGCCTTATCGCCTGGGCGACACCGTGCCGGTGACGCTGATGTTCCAGCGTACGGGCGAGATTACGATCGATGTGCCGGTGCTGGCGGAGGCGCCGAAGTCCTGACCTAACGGACCCGGCTGTAGACCGCGCCGGACACGGCGCCGAGCACGGCCCAGAACAGCGCCGTGGTCAGAAGCGACAGCACGATGAATCCGCGCGCGATATCCGCCGGCACCGTGCCGCCATGCCCGCCCTCGGGATGCGGCGCGCCGACGATGTGCGGCAGCACCAGCGCCAGCACACCCAGCGCTTTCCACATCCGGCCCCGGCCGAACACGATCAGCCCCAGGCCCGAGGCCGTGGCGATGGCGGTGCCGAACCACCAGAGCTGACGCGGCACCAATTCAGCCGCAACAGTGCCGGGCAATTCGGGCGGAAGCCCCAGGGCGGGCGCAAGCGCGAACGCCGCGAACCCGGCGGCGCCCCAAGCAAGGCCGCGTAGCGTGCCTACCTCGCGCCCAGCGAGCGTGAAGCCGGCGGCGAGCAGCAGCGCGAAGCCGACGCCGAAGCCCAGATTGGCGAGCGCCGTATAGGCGATGCGATCGATCCCGTCGTCCGGCTTCCAGCCCTCTTCGTCGTGTCGGTGCGCGGCTTGCGGCGCGGCCTGCGCCTGGCCCGTGGGCGGATTGGCCTTGCCGGCTTCCTCGTATTCCTCGGCCTTCAGGATCAACGGCACCACCACCGCCTGCTGCAGGGCGGTGACGACGACGCAGCCGGCGAATCCGGCCACCAGTGCGGCGATCAGCGCGCGGCGCATCGGAGTCGGATCAGTGGCAGGGCGTGGCGAAGGAGTGGCGCGCGTCGTGCGCCGCGTTGTGCAGCGTCATGGGATGGGAGAAGCCGACCAGGAACACCAGCACGCCTCCCACCAGCGCCAAAACTCCGGCGCGCCACAGGCGGTCGTTGAACGCGGCGGCGGTGGTTGGAAGCACGGCGGCGATGCGGTTCATGGATCACCCCTGGGAATTATGGCGCGACGATAGGTGCGCGGTCCGGCTCCTGTCAATGCCGGAGGCGGCAAGCAACAGCCCTAGTGCGACATTGCACCTGCAGTCCTCATGGTTCGACAGGCTCACCATGAGGACCTTTCAAAAAGGCCCTCATCCTGAGCCTGTCGAAGGACGAGGGCCTGATTCTACCTGTGCTTGAACTGCGCCGGGCGTTTATCGACGAACGCAGCCATGCCTTCCTTCTGGTCCTCGGTGGCAAAGGTGGAATGGAACACGCGGCGTTCGAACTTCACCCCCTCGGCCAGCGTGGTTTCGTAGGCGCGGTTGACGCATTCCTTGGCCATCATCACCACGGGGCGCGACAGATCGGCGATCTTCTCGGCCGCCTTCAAGGCTTCGTCCATGAGGCTTGCCAGCGGCACCACGCGGCTGACCAGCCCGGCGCGCTCGGCCTCGGCCGCGTCCATCATGCGGCCGGTCAGGCACATCTCCATCGCCTTGGATTTGCCGACGAAGCGCGTGAGGCGTTGCGTGCCGCCGCTGCCCGGGATGGTGCCCAGGTTGATCTCGGGCTGGCCGAACTTGGCGTTGTCGGCGGCGATGATGAAGTCGCACATCATCGCCACTTCGCAGCCCCCGCCGAGCGCGAAGCCCGCGACCGCCGCGACGATGGGCTTGCGCACGGTCGAAACCCGCTCCCAGCCCTTGGTGATGAAATCGGCCAGGTACACGTCCATGTAGCTGCGTTGGGCCATCTCCTTGATGTCGGCGCCGGCGGCGAAGGCCTTGTCGCTGCCCGTCAGCACGATGCAGCCCACGCCGTCATCGGCCTCGAACGCGTCCAGCGCCTGGCCTAGCTCGCCGATCAGCGCGGCGTTTAGCGCGTTCAGCGCCTTGGGCCGGTTCAGCGTGACAAGGCCGACGCGGCCGCGCTTTTCGACCAGGATGTTCTCATAGGCCATCGCGTGCTCCTTGATTTTTACAGGACGCGCCTAATACATCAGCGCTGGCAGTTCGCACAGTAGAAAGTAGACCTGCCGCCCTGCACCAAACGCCGCACTTTTTTCCGGCAGGCGCGGCTGACGCAGGCCTTGCCCTCGCGGTCGTAGACCTGGAAGCGGTGCTGGAAATAGCCGAGCTCGCCCGAGGCCTGCACATAGTCGCGCAAGGTCGAGCCGCCGGCGGCGATCGCGTCGTCGAGCACCGCCTTGATCGCCGCAACCAGTTTTTCCACGCGCGCGCCCTGGACCGTGCGCGCCAGGCGCTTGGGCGAGATGCCGGCGCGGAACAGCGCCTCGCAGGCATAGATATTGCCGATCCCCACCACCACGCGCTGGTCCAAGAGCGCCGTCTTGATCGAGGTCTTCTTGCCCTTGAGGCGCAGGGCCAAAGCCTGCGCGTCGAACGCGGGATCGAGTGGCTCGGGGCCCAGGTTCTTGATCAGCTTGTGGCCGGCGAGTCGCTCGGCCGGCACCAGGTCCATCATGCCGAAGCGGCGCGGATCGTTGAATTTGACCACCCAGCCGTCGTCCGCCGTCAGCACGATATGGTCGTGCCGGTCGCGCTTGCCGCGGTCGTGGTGGAATTTACCTAGCGTCTGGGGGCCACCTTTCGGCTTTTCCAGCACCATGCGCCCGGACATGCCGAGATGCGCCAGCAGCACGTTGCCGTCGTCCAGGTTCACCAGCAGGTATTTGGCGCGGCGGCCGACCGACACTACCCGCCTTCCGGTCAGCCGTTTGGCGAAGTCGCGCGGCAGGGGAAAGCGCAGATCGGCGCGGCGCTGGTCCACGCGCGCCAAGACGCGCCCGGCCAGGCGCTGTTCCAGGCCGCGGCGCACGGTTTCTACTTCGGGAAGCTCGGGCATCGCGCTCCGAAGCTAGCAAGTCGAAGCCCCAAGCGCTATCGTCCGCGGCGATGAGCAGGGCCCCGCGAAACCAAGCACCTGAGGTGCCGTTCGGCTTCCGCGACGTGGCACCCGGCGAAAAGCCGGGGCTGGTTCGGGGCGTGTTCGGCAGCGTCGCCCAGCGCTACGACCTGATGAACGACCTGATGAGCGGCGGCATCCATCGCCTGTGGAAGCGGGCGATGATCGACACGCTGAACCCGCGCAAGGGGTGGACGCTGGTCGATTTGGCGGGCGGCACGGGCGACATTTCCTTCGCGTTCCTGGAGCGTGTCGCGGGCGACGGGCGCGCGCTGATCTGCGACCTGACGCCAGGGATGCTGGCGGTCGGGCGCGACCGGGCGCTGGATCGCGGCATCCTGAAAGGCGTCGAATGGATCGCGGGCGCGGCGGAAAATATCCCACTGGACAACGGCTCGGCCGACGCCGTGACCATCGCCTTCGGCCTGCGCAACGTGACCGACATGGACGCGGCGCTTGGCGAGGCGCATCGCATCCTGAAGCCCGGCGGGCGCTTCCTGTGCCTGGAATTCAGCCGCTGCAATCTGCCGGGACTCGACAAGCTGTACGAGCTTTACTCCTTCCACGTGCTGCCGCGCCTGGGAGCCGCCGTGACCGGCGACGCGGACGCCTATCGCTATCTGGTCGAAAGCATCCGCCGCTTTCCGCCGCAAGAAGAACTGGCGCGGCGTTTCGAGAAAGCGGGGTTCGCGCGGGTAGACTGGCGGAACTTAAGCGCCGGCATCGCCGCGCTGCATTGGGGCTGGCGCGTCTAGATGCTCCGCGCGGCCCGCAACGTCTTAAGGCTGCTGAGCATCGGCTGGACGCTGGCGCGTTACGACGCGCTGGTGCTGGCCGAGATGGCGTATGCGGCGCCCGCGCTGTTGAAGCTCGCGCGCCGTGTGCGGCGTAGCGACATAAAAGGCCGGCCGGGCGAGCGCCTAGCCGCGGCGCTGGAAGCGCTGGGCCCGGGCTTCATAAAGCTGGGCCAGATTCTTTCGACGCGCTCGGACCTGATCGGCGACGAGCTGGCGGGCGACCTGGCTGGTCTGCGCGACAACCTGCCGCCTTTCCCGGGCAGTGTCGCGCGCGCGATCGTGGCCGAGGAACTGGGCGCGCCAATCGAACAACTGTTCAGCAGCTTCGACGACAAGGCCGCGGCGGCCGCGTCGATCGCCCAGGTGCATTTCGCCGTGACCGAGGACGGGCGCGAGGTAGCGGTGAAGGTGCTGCGGCCGGGCGTGGTCGAGGCCTTCGCCCGCGACCTGGACCTGTTCTATTGGAGCGCGGCGCTGATCGAGCGCTGGCGGCCCGAACTGCGCCGGCTCAGGCCGATGGATGTCGCGGAAACCCTGGCCAATACCGTGGCGTTGGAAATGGACCTGCGCTACGAGGCCGCCGCCGCGTCGGAGCTGGGCGAGAATTTCCGCAACGACGCGTTCTTCCGCGTGCCCGAGGTGGATTGGCGGTGCACCGCGCGGCGCGTGCTGACCATCGCGCGCATCGCCGGGATTGCCATCGATCGGCGCGACGAGATCGCCGCCGCCGGGCACGACCCCAACGCGGTACTGACGCGCGCATCCGGCGCCTTTTTCCAGCAGGTGTTCCGCGACGGGTTCTTCCACGCCGACCTGCACCCCGGCAATCTGTTCGTGGCGCCGGACGGCGCGATCGTGGTGATCGATTTCGGCATCATGGGGCGGTTGGACCGCAAGACGCGCGACTTCCTGGCGGAAATGCTGATCGGATTCCTGACGCGCGATTACCGCCGCGTGGCCGACGTGCATTTCCGCGCCGGATACGTGCCGCCGAACAAATCGGTCGATGCGTTTACTCAAGCTTGTAGGTCGATAGGCGAGCCGATCCTGGGCAAGCCCTTGCACGAAATTTCGATCGCGCGACTTCTGGGTCAGTTGTTCAAAATAACCGAGCAGTTCGACATGCAGGTGCAGCCGCAATTGCTGCTGCTGCAAAAGACCATGCTGGTGGCCGAGGGCGTGGGACGCAAGCTGAACCCCGACGTGAACATGTGGGAACTGGCGCGGCCGCTGGTCGAGGAATGGATGATGAAAAAGAACGCCCCCGACCAGCAGATCAAGACGCTGATCGAGGACACGCGCGAAAGCCTGGAGCGCCTGCCGCGCCTGATCGCCTCGACCGAGCGCGCGGCCGAGGCGATTCTAGAGGGCGGGGTGAAGCTTTCGCCTGAAACCGTGCGCAGCCTGCGCGGCGACGACAGCAAGCGCCTGCCTTGGACCCTGGTGATCGCGGTGGTGGCGCTGGCCGCCGCGGTGGTGGCGCTGGCGCGGTAAATTTTCCTTCGTTATGGCAAAGGCTTGCCATGGCGCTTGCGGGGGCCTTGGCTTCGGCCTATCTTATCCACAAGCCAAATCTGTGATTTGGTAAAAATTTTCGGGGAGCCACCGCCATGCCGGCGGGTAAACGCATCCTGCTGATCGTCGCGGGCGGCATCGCCGCCTACAAGGTGCTCGAGTTGATCCGCCGCTTGCGCGAGCGCGGGATTTCGGTGCGCTCTGTGCTGACCCGGGGCGGCGCCGAGTTCGTCACCGCCCTGTCGCTGCAGGCCTTGAGCGAGAACAAGGTCTATACCGACCTGTTCTCGCTGACCGACGAAAGCGAGATGGGGCATATCAGGCTATCGCGCGAAGCCGACCTAGTGGTCGTCGCGCCTGCCAGTGCCGACATTTTGGCGAAAATGGCCGCGGGCCTCGCCGACGATCTTGCCGCCACCGCGCTGCTGGCGACCGACAAGCCCGTGATGGTCGCGCCCGCGATGAACACGCAGATGTGGGCGCATGCCGCGACGCAGGCCAACATCGCCACATTGAAATCGCGCGGCATACTGACCATCGGCCCCAACGCGGGCGATCTCGCCTGCGGCGAAGTGGGGGCCGGCCGCATGTCCGAACCGCATGAAATCCTGGCGGCGATCGAGGCATTCTTCGCAAGCCCGGCGCAACAGCCGCTGGCGGGCTTCAAGGCCCTGGTCACGTCGGGCCCGACGCACGAGGCGATCGACCCGGTGCGCTATATCGCCAATCGCAGCTCGGGCAAGCAGGGCCATGCGATCGCGGCGGCGCTGGCCAGGCTCGGCGCGTCCACCACGCTGATCAGCGGGCCGACGCGGCTTTCCAACCCGCCTGGAGTGTCGCTGGTCGCGGTCGAATCGGCGCGCGAGATGCTGACGGCCTGCCAGGCCGCGTTGCCGGCCGACGTGGCGGTGTGCGCGGCGGCGGTGGCGGATTGGCGCGTCGCGAGCCCCGCGAACGGCAAGCTGAAAAAGAAGGGCGGCAAGCCGCCGGCGCTGGAGCTGGTGGAGAACCCGGACATTCTGGCCGCGCTGTCGGCCGCCGGCAACGCGCGGCCGCGCCTGGTCGTGGGCTTCGCCGCCGAAACCGATCAGGTGGTGGAAAACGCCAAGGCGAAGCTCAAGCGCAAGGGCTGCGATTGGATTGTCGCCAACGACGTTTCGTCCGCGACGGGAACCTTCGGCGGCGACAGCAACACCGTGCATCTGGTGAGCCAGTCGGGCGTCGAGGATTGGCCGCCCATGTCCAAGGACGAAGTCGCGCTGCGCCTGGCCCGGCGCATCGGCGAGCAGCTTGCCGCGTTGCGCTGACCGGCCGGCATGGGCGCGAAAGTCTCCGTGGCGATACGCCGCCTGCCGCATGGCGGTGGGCTTCCCCTGCCCGCCTACGCCACGGCGGACAGCGCGGGCATGGACCTTTGCGCCGCGGTTGCGTCCGTTCTTGTGCTCAAGCCCGGCGCGCGCGCCGTGGTGCCCACGGGCTTCGCCATCGCCCTGCCCCGGGGCTACGAGGCGCAGCTGCGCCCGCGTTCGGGCCTCGCCGCCAAGAACGGCGTCACGGTGCTGAACGCGCCGGGCACTATCGACGCGGATTATCGCGGCGAGGTCGGCGTTATCCTGGTCAATCTGGGCCCGGAGAATTTCACCGTGACGCGCGGCATGCGCATCGCGCAGATGGTGGTGGCGCCGGTCAGCGCGGCATCCCTTAGCGAAGTGGATGAACTTCCGGACACCGCGCGCGGCGCGGGCGGGTTCGGCTCGACCGGCACGGGTGGAAGGTAGCGCCATGCTGCGCCTGCCGCGCCGGACCATGTTCGCGATCGAGGCGGTGCTGGATATCGCCTACAACGCCGGCGAAACGCCGGTGCGCAGCGGCGAAATCACCGAGCGCCAGGGCATTCCGCCGCGCTATCTCGAGCCCGTTCTGCAGCAGCTGGTGCGCGCCGGCGTCCTGGTCGGCGTGCGGGGCCCGCGCGGCGGCTATCGCCTGGGGCGCGACCGGCGGCGCATCAGCGTGGGCGACATCGTGCGCGTGGCGATCGGAACCGACGAGGAGAACGCCGGGACCGAGGACGGCAACGGCGGCTCGGCGCTCGGCCGGGCGGCGGTCAAACCGCTGATGCTGGCGCTGGAGACCGACGCGATGGCGCGGCTGGACGCCACCACCATCGACGAGCTGTGCGTGAAGGCGCGCGCGGCGGGCGTGGAAAGCGCCAACACAACCCCGATGGACTTCACGATCTGACATGGCCGCGGAAAACAAAAAGCCCGAATTCCGCGGCCGCATCTATGACGGCATCATCGAGACCATCGGCGCCACGCCTGTCGTGCGGCTCAGGAAGCTGGCGAACGACGCCGGCGTTAGGGCCGAGATTCTGGCGAAATGCGAGTTCTTCAATCCGCTGTCCTCGGTCAAGGACCGCATCGGCCTGGCGATGATCGAGGCGCTGGAAAAGACCGGCAAGCTCGGGCCCGGCACGGTGGTGGTCGAGCCGACATCCGGCAACACCGGCATCGGTCTGGCGTTCGTGTGCGCGGCCAAGGGCTATCGGCTGATCCTGACCATGCCCGAAAGCATGTCGGTGGAGCGGCGCAAGATGCTGCGCCTGCTGGGCGCGGAGCTGGAATTGACGCCGGCGGAAAAAGGCATGAACGGCGCCATCGCGCGCGCCGAGGAATTGCTGCGCAGCCTGCCCAAGGCGGTCATGCCGCAGCAGTTTAAGAACCCGGCCAACCCGGAAATCCATCGCCGGACCACGGCCGAGGAGATCTGGAAGGACTTGGACGGAAGACTCGACGCCATCGTGTCGGGCGTGGGTACCGGCGGCACCTTCACGGGCTGCGCCGAGGTCTTGAAGCCGCGCCTGCCTGGCTTGAAGATGATCGCGGTCGAGCCGGAGGAAAGCCCGGTGCTGTCGGGCGGCGCGCCCGGGCGGCACATGATCCAGGGCATCGGCGCTGGCTTCGTGCCGGACATCATGAACGTCAAGCTGATCGACGAGATCGTCCGCGTGCCAAGCCACGCCGCCATCGCCATGGCGCGCAAGGCGGCGCTGCTGGAGGGCATGCCGGTGGGCATTTCCTCGGGCGCGGCGCTGAGCGCGGCCCTGCAAGTGGGCGCGCGGGCGGGCATGGAAGGCAAGCGCGTGCTTGTCGTGCTGCCCTCGCAGGCCGAGCGGTATTTGTCCACGCCGTTGTTCGAGGGGTTGTGATGTTCGGTTATGCGGCGTGTTACGTTATCCTCATCCTTCGACAAGCTCAGGATGAGGATAATTTCCCAGACCTCATGCTGAGCTTGTTGAAGCATGAGGTCCGCTAGCATGGCGCTAAGCGAAAAACAGGAGATGCGCTACGCGCGCCACCTGATCCTCGACGAGGTCGGCGAGGAGGGCCAGGAAAAGCTGTTGAACAGCCGGGTGCTGGTGGTGGGCGCGGGAGGACTGGGCTCGCCCTTGCTGATGTATCTCGCCGCCGCCGGCGTCGGCACGCTGGGCGTGGTGGACGACGACGCGGTCGATATCACCAATTTGCAGCGCCAGATCGCGCATCCCACGGAATCGGTCGGCCGGCCGAAGGTCGACAGCGCCGCCGAAACCATCGCCGCGATCAACCCGGAGATTCGCGTGGAGCGGCACAAGCTCAGGCTCGACGCCAAGAACGCCGACGCGCTGGTCGCGCGCTACGACCTGGTGGCGGACGGCAGCGACAATTTCGCCACGCGCTACGTGCTGAACGAGGCCTGTTTCCGCTTGCGCAAACCGCTGGTCTGGGCGGCGCTCTATCGTTTCGAAGGAC
>JAHFPH010000187.1 GCA_023266845.1 Rhodospirillaceae bacterium | reverse complement strand
GCCGCTTGGCGCTTGAAGAACAGCCGCTGCACGATCGCCTCGGAATCCTCGCCCGCGGCCACGCGGGCATGCGCCGCTTCGATCCGCATCAGATGCATCGACAGGCTGCGCAGCGCGCGAACCGGCGCGACGCCCTCGGCCGCCAGCCGGCTCAGCGCGCGATCGGTCGAAGCGGCATTGCCGGCAAGGCAGGCGTCGACCGCCTCGTCCAGCGATGTCGCCGCCGCCTCCGCGCCGCAGGCCAGCACGTCGTCCTCGGTCACCGCGCCCTTTCCGCCGATATAGAGCGCCAATTTCTCGATCTCGCCGTGCAGCAAAAGCCGGTCGGGGCCCAGCAACGCCGCCAGCGCCCGCACCGCCTCGTTGTCGGGTTTCAACCCGCGCTCGGTCATGGCCGCGCGCACCGCGCCCATCAATTGCGCGCCTTCCTCGACATAGCAGGGCAGGGCGGCGCCGGACTTGGCGGCCTCGAACGCGGCGCGCAGCTTGGAACGCGCGGCAAGCTCCCCGGCCTCGACCACGACAAGCGCATCGCCCGGCGGATCGGCCAGGAATTCGGCAAACATAGCGCCGAGCTTGTCGTCGGCGTCGCGCACGCGCACCACGCGCCTGCCACCGGTCAGGCACAGCGCAGCGGCTTCGTCCGCCAAACGCGGCGGGTCGGCCGCAAGGTCGTCCCCGGCAAGGTCGCTGACACGGAAGGGATCGGGCTCGCCGGGCGCCACGCCGCGCGCAAGGCGGTCCGCGCGTTCGCGCACCAGGCCGGCATCCGGCCCATAGACCAGAATCGCGCGAATGCCCGGCGCGGGATTCTTGAGGAAGGATTCCGCCTGCGCCGGCGAAATCTTCACGTGCCGCCGTCCCTTTTCTGGCTGGACAGGAACACCGCCACCTTGGTGGTGATGTCGTCGGAGATCTCGCGCAACGTGCGTTCGCGCGCGTCCTTTTCGGCGGCCAGAGTTCCGAAGTCGGATTGCACGATGTTGTAGGAGGTAATCGAGCGGCTGCGGCCGGTCTGCAGCGGTTTTTTGGTTTTCAGCTCCGTTAGCGTGTAGGTCGCCACGCTGGCGAGCTGGGCCAGCGTCGCCGAGCTATCCTTGATGAAGCCTAGGGTGGATTTGCTCTCGGTCAGCTTGATGCTCAGCATGTAGCGCGGCTCCGTGGGCTGCCCCTTCGCGTTGATGCGATCCAGCAGGAAGTTGTGCAGGATCTGGCCGTTGCGGTCGCGGATCGTGTCGATATGCACGTCCGCGAGCTCGGCCGACGCCTCGGCCGCGTCGTCGTTCTTGTACAGCGGATGGAAGCCGCAGGCGCTTAGGCCCGCGGCCAGCAGCAGCGCCGCGATTGAGGCCGGCAGGCCTCGCCTACGCCACAACATTGATCACCTGGTTCGGGCGGTAAATGACCTTGCGCGCGCTGCGCCCTTCCATCGCGCGCTGCACGGCGGGTTGCGACAGCGCCATACTCTCGGCGTCGGATTGGCTGGCGTCGCGCGCGAGCGTGACCGTGGCGCGCAGCTTGCCGTTGACCTGCACCGCGATCTCGACCGTTTCCGCCACCAGGAACGCTGGATCGGCCTTGGGCCAAAGCTGCTCGCATAGCAGCCCCTTGGCGCGGGCGCGCACCCACAGCTCCTCGCCCAGATGCGGCATCATCGGGCCCAGCAGCCTTACCAGCGCCAGGATCGCCTCGCGCTCCGCCGCCTTGGCCTCCGGGCCCCGTCCGCTGAAATCCTCGATCGCGTTGGCCAGTTCGCGGATGCGCGCGACGGCGCTGTTGAACTTGAAGCGGTCAAGCAACTGCGTCACGTCGTGGATCGCCCCGTGGGTGGCGCGACGCAGCGCCAGCGACGCGCCGTCCACGCCGCCGCCATCGGCGCCGTTGGCCCGGTTCCGCGCCGGTGCGTCGTCCATGCGCTCGTCCACCAACCGCCACAGGCGGTTGATGAACCGCCAGGCGCCCTCCACCCCGGCCGCGCTCCATTCCAGGTCGCGCTCCGGCGGGCTGTCCGACAGCATGAACCAGCGCGCCGTGTCGGCGCCATAGGCGTCGATGATGGCGTTGGGCGCCACGACGTTCTTCTTCGATTTGGACATCACCTCGCGCCGGCCCACGGTCGCCGGCTTGCCGGTCGATTTCTCCACCGCCGCGCCGTCCCCGGTCCTGTCGATCTCTTCCGGGTACAGCCACCTTCCGTCGTCGGCGCGATAGGACTCGTGGCAAACCATGCCTTGCGTGAAAAGCCCGGCGAACGGCTCGTCCAGTTTGGCGTGCCCGGTCTTGCGCATGGCGCGGGTGAAGAAGCGCGAATAGAGCAGGTGCAGGATGGCGTGCTCCACCCCGCCGATATACTGGTCCACCGGCAGCCAGTAATCGACCGCTTCGCGTTTAACCGGCTGGTCGGCGCGCGGGCTGCAAAAGCGCGCGAAGTACCAGGACGAATCCACAAAGGTGTCGAACGTATCGGTCTCGCGCCGCGCCGGCTTGGCGCAGACCGGGCAGGGCACGTTCTTCCAGGTCGGGTGGCGGTCCAGCGGATTGCCGGGCTTGTCGAAAGTCACGTCGTCGGGCAGGCGCACCGGCAGGTCCTTGTCCGCGACCGGCACCACGCCGCAAGCCGCGCAATGCACGACGGGAATCGGGCAGCCCCAATAGCGCTGGCGCGACACCAGCCAGTCGCGCAGACGGTACTGCACCGTGCCGCGGCCGATCTTCATCTGCTCCAGGCGCTCGATCGCCTTGCGCTTGGCCGCCGCCACGTCCAGGCCGTTCAAAAAATCCGAGTTTATGATCACGCCGTCGTCGACAAAGGCCTCGTTGCCGATGGAAAAACTCTTGGCGTCGGCGCCGAGCGGCATCACCACGGGAATGACGTCCAGCCCGTATTTGCGCACGAAATCCAGGTCGCGCTGGTCGTGCCCCGGGCAGCCGAAAATGGCGCCGGCGCCGTATTCCATCAGCACGAAATTCGCCACCCAGACCGGCGCGGTCTTGCCCGGCATCAGCGGGTGCTCGGCCTTGAGCCCGGTGTCGTAGCCCATCTTCTCGGCGGCTTCGATCGCCGCTTCCGACGTGCCGGCGCGGTCGCACTCCGCCACGAAGGCGGCGAGCTTCGGCTGCTTTTTCGCCAGCGCCTCGGTGAAGGGATGATGCGGCGACAAGGCCAGGAACGACGCGCCGAACAGCGTGTCGGGCCGCGTGGTGAAGATTTCGATCGCGCCGGCGCCGCCGGCGATCTTCCAGGTGACGTAGGCGCCTTCGGACCGGCCGATCCAATTCTCCTGCATCGTGCGCACTTTGTCGGGCCAGCGGTCCAACTTGCCCAGGGCCTGCAGCAGATCGTCCGAGAACGCGGTGATCTTGAAGAACCATTGCGACAGCTTGCGCTTCTCGACCGGCGCGCCCGAGCGCCAGCCCATGCCGTCGATCACCTGCTCGTTGGCCAGCACGGTCTGGTCTACCGGGTCCCAATTGACGAAGGCCTCCTTGCGATAGGCCAGCCCGGCTTTGAGGAAATCCAGGAATAGCTTCTGCTGGTGCGCGTAATAGCCGGGATGGCAGGTCGCAAGCTCCCGGCTCCAGTCCAACGACAAACCCATGCGCTTCAGCTCGGCGCGCATGGTGGCGATGTTGTCGTAGGTCCATTGCGCGGGATGGATCTTGGAATCGCGCGCGGCGTTTTCCGCCGGCAGGCCGAAGGCGTCCCAGCCCATGGGATGCAGCACGTTGAAGCCGCGCGCGCGCTTGTAGCGGGCGACGACGTCGCCCAGCGTGTAGTTGCGCACATGGCCCATGTGGATGCGGCCGGAGGGATAGGGAAACATCTCCAGCACGTAGTATTTCGGGCGCGCGGGATCCTCGCGCGCGACGAAGCTCGCGCGCTCGTCCCAGACGCGTTGCC
>JAHFPH010000088.1:10443-15696 GCA_023266845.1 Rhodospirillaceae bacterium | reverse complement strand
GGCCATTCAGTTTCGCCGTCGCGGGCCTCTTCCCTTATTCATCGATCACCCTGTCGGCGCAGTCCTGCTACCCCAAATAGTAAAGCGGGCAAAAACCGCGGCAGACGACGGACCGAAGGATGTCGGTTCAAGTTTGACCAACACCTGGCCGATGCCGGGGCTGCGTCCTTTTGCCAATGCCGCCAAATCGTGGCTGCCGAGGGTCGCTGAACACATACTTGCCATTTCGGCTGCGCCGATGCGTTCAACCTGGGCCAGATGGTGGTCGACAAGCGCGACCTGGCGATCGGCCGCGTGCCGGGCCCGGCCGATGGCGAGCTGGGGGCCTTGACCATCAGCCAGTACCGCAAGGACAAGACCAAGGCCCTGCCGACCGAGGACATCAGCCCGATCCAGAGCCAGGGCGGCGGCTCGGCAGGGGCCACGGCGGCAACTCAGTAAATATTTGATTTAGAACGATTTTTTATGCGCCGCGTGAGCGTGGCGGTGACGTGTTGTTAACCATTTGCTGCTACCTAAGGAGCCATGACCACCATGGTTCCAGTTCCGGCCGATGCTGGCGATGGCGCCTTGCGCCACCGTGATCCCTTCGCCGCGTTCGTCACCGACGACGCCTCGCGTCAGGCCGCCGTCACGGCCGCCAACGAGCAGGGCTGGACCGGCGCGCCGATCGCCGAGGGCGGCGTGGCCGCCGCCGTTGAGTCGCTGGGCGACGTGCCGACGCCGCGCATGCTGCTGATCGACATTTCCGAGTCCGCCGATCCGTTCCGCGACCTGAGCCGCCTGGCCGAGGTGTGCCAGGAAGGCACGCGCGTGATCGCCTTGGGCAAGGTCAACGACGTGGACATGTTCCGCCGGCTGATCCAGGCGGGCGTGGACGACTATCTGGTCAAGCCGGTGAACGCGACGGCGCTGAGCCGCGCCTTCACCTCGCTCGGCCGCGAGCGCGCGAACCTGCGCGAAGCCAGCGCTCCGGGCAAGCTGGTGGTCGTGGTCGGCGCGCGCGGCGGCATCGGCACCACCACGCTGGCGGCGAACTTGGCCTGGCTGGTGGCGCACGAGCAAAACAAGCGCTCGATGCTGGTGGATCTCGACCTGCATTTCGGTGGCCTGGCGCTGGCGTTCGACATCGAGCCGAGCCGCGGCCTGGCCGAGGCGCTGCACAACCCCGGACGCATCGACGACCTGTTGATCGAGCGCGCCGCCGTGAAAGTCGACAAACAACTTTCGGTGCTGTGCGCCGAAGAAGGACTGGAGCGCGCGGTGCACGTGGATTCGGCTGCAATCGAGGCGTTGATGGGCCGCTTGCGCGCGGGCTTCGACTGCGTGGTGGTCGACCTGCCGCGCGCGATGCTAGCGGCGCACGCGCACCTGGTCGCCGCCGCCGACGCGGTGATGGTGGTGACCGACTATACGCTGCTGGCGGCGCGCGACTGCACGCGCGTGCTGAAGCGCGTGCGCGACGCGCAGCCCAAGGGTAAGGTGATGCTGATCGCCGGCCGCGTGGGCGCGCCGGGCCACGGCGAGATCGCCCGCGCGGACCTGGAAAAGATGCTCGACGCCAAGATCGACGCCGAGATTCCCCACGACGCCAAGTCGGCCGGGGCCAGCGCCGAAACCGGCAAGCTGCTGGTCGTGGTCGCGTCGAGCGGCAAGGCCGCCGGCGCGGTCCGCGCCATGGCGGCGTTGGTGCTGGGCGGCGACGGGGCTACTGTCAAGCTGCCGCTGTGGCGGCGCCTGTTAAGCAAGGAGAGCTGATCGCCATGTTCGGTCGCCGCGCAGGTGCGGACGGCGCAATGGCGCTGGCGGAGAAACCGCGCGACAGCCAAGGCCCGACCCCCGCGATCACCGTCAAGAACGCGAACCCCTCCGCCCCGCGCGTGCGTGAGGTGCAGGCCCCCAATTTCAACGCCCCCCTGCCCTTCGAGACCGCGCCGCCGCCGGTCACCTCGACGGCCACGACCGCCGCGGGGCACGCCGTGCCGTCGTCCCTCGAGGGCATCAAGCGCCGCATCCAGCCGATCCTGATGATGCGCCTGGACCTGTCGGCCGCCGCCGCGCTGCCGCGCGACGAGCTGCAGGTGCAGATCACCGAGGTCGTTTCCGAACTTCTGTTCGAGGAGCGCATCAACGTAAACATGGCCGAGCAACGCGCGCTCGTGGCCACCATGCTCAACGACATGCTGGGCCTGGGGCCGCTGGAGCCATTGCTGGCGGACGAGACTATCACGGACATCATGGTCAACGGCCCGAGCAAGGTGTACGTCGAGCGCCGCGGCAAGCTGGAGCAGACCGACATCACGTTCCGCGACGACGAGCACGTGATGAACATCGCCACGCGCATCGTCAGCCGTATCGGCCGACGCGTGGACGAATCGGTGCCCTTGGCCGACGCCCGCCTGCTCGACGGCAGCCGCGTCAACATCATCATTCCGCCGCTGTCGATCGATGGGCCGTCGATTTCGATCCGCAAATTCTCGAAAAAGAAGATCACACTCGACATCATGGAGCGGCAGTCGAACATGTCGCCGTCAATGTCGCGCGTGCTGAAGATCGCCGGCCGCGCGCGGCTCAACATCCTGATCTCGGGCGGCACCGGTTCGGGCAAGACCACGCTGCTGAACGCTATTTCGCGCATGATCGACCCGGCCGAGCGCGTGGTGACGATCGAAGACGCGGCCGAGCTTCAGTTGCAGCAGCCCCACGTCGTGCGCCTGGAGACCCGGCCGCCCAACCTGGAAGGCCAGGGCGAGATCATCCAGCGCGACCTGGTGAAGAACGCGCTGCGTATGCGCCCCGACCGCATCATTCTCGGCGAAATTCGGTCCGGCGAGGCGCTGGACATGCTGCAGGCCATGAACACGGGCCACGACGGCTCGATGGGCACGATCCACGCCAATAACCCGCGCGAGGCGCTGACCCGCCTCGAGAACATGGTGGCGATGAGCGGCGTGAAGCTGCCGAGCGAAGCCGTGCGCGCGCAGATCGCCGCTGCCATCCAGCTGATCGTGCAGATCAGCCGCATGCGCGACGGCATGCGCCGCGTCGTGCGCATCACCGAGGTGGTGGGCGTGGAAACCGGCGTGATCACCACCCAGGATCTGTTCCACTACGAATTCAAGGGCGAGGGCCGCGACGGCAACCTGACCGGCGAGTTCATGTGCTCGGGCCTGAGGCCGCACTTCATGCCGCGCGTCGAATACTACGGCCTCGACCGCGCGCTGCTCGAGGCGATGTCGTGACCCCCGTGGGCGGCGATGGCGATGTTTTCCTGATGACCGCCGGCATTTTCGCTTTCGCGCTGATGCTGATCGGCGCGGTGCTGATGCTGGTCATGGGCAAAGGCCCGGCGCGCGCGCGCGCGCTGGGCCGGCGGGTCGAGAATTTGCGCAAGCGCAGCGACCTTTCAGTGTCCTGCGCCGCTGCGCCCGCCAATTCCAGCATCAAGCGCACCGAGGCCAAGAGCGACATTCCCGGCATGGAGAAGCTGGCGCAGCTGTTGCCGCGCCGCGCCGTGCTGGTTAGGCGCCTGGAACGCACGGGCTACAAGATTTCACTCGGCACTTACGCCATGATCTGCGTCACCGTCGGCGCGCTTGTCGCCTTCCTCGAGGTCGAGGTGATGGGCCTGCCGCTGTACATCGCCCTGTTCGGCGGCGCGGGCATGGGCTTGGGCCTGCCGCATCCCGCGGTTAGCTATCTGATCGCCCGGCGCACGCGCAAGTTCCTATCGGTGTTTCCCGAGGCGGTCGAACTGATCGTGCGCGGCATCAAGTCGGGCCTGCCCATCAGCGAGGAGATCGTTGCGGTCGGCCACGAGATCGCCGATCCGGTGGGCCTTGAATTCCGCCGCGTTTCCGACGCCCTGCGCTTCGGCCAGACGCTGGAGCAGGCGATGTGGGAGTCGGCCAAGCGCCTGGATATCCAGGATTTCAACTTTTTCGTGGTCAGCCTTTCGGTCCAGCGCGAGACCGGCGGCAACCTGGCCGAGACGCTGGAGAATTTGGCCGAGGTGCTGCGTGGGCGCAGGCAGATGAAGCTCAAGGTGCGCGCCATGTCATCCGAGGCCCGCACCAGCGCGCTGATCATCGGCTCGCTGCCCTTCGTGATTATGGCGATCCTCTCGGTCATGGCGCCCGCCTATAGCGGGCTTCTATTCACCGATCCGCGCGGCCAGATGATCGGCGTGATCGCGTTGATCATCATGATGGTGGGCGCCTTGGTCATGGCCAAGATGGTCCGGTTCGAGGTCTGACCGTGCTCGGCTACCTGAACACCGTGATGCCGCGCGAGGACATCATCGCCCTGTTCGTGGCGCTGAGCGCATTTCTGATCGTGCTCGCGGTGTGGCGCACGCTCCTGGTCCGCAACCCGATGGCCGCGCGCTTGAGGTCGATCGAGCGCCGCCGCCAGGGTCTGCGCGACGAGATGCTCAGCACCCGCCGTCGCGCGGCCGAGATGCGCGCCCAGCAGGTGAACCGCATGCGCGTGGTAGTCGACAAGCTGCACCTGATGCGTGGCGGCGTGACCGGCAAGGCGACCGCGAAGCTGGAACAGGCGGGTTGGCGCTCGCGCGACGCGCTGATCGCCTATCTGTTCCTGAAGCTGGTATTGCCGCTGGTCGCCGGCGCATACGCGTTCGTCGTGATCAATCTGCTCGACCTCTACAACCTTGAGCCGCCGATGCGCGCGCTGATCTCCTTGATGGCGGTGTTGATCACCGCCTACACGCCCGATCTCTATGTCAGCAACGCCGTCACCAAGCGCAGGGCCAAGCTGACCAAGTCCATCCCCGACGCGCTGGACCTGATGGTGATCTGCACCGAGGCGGGCCTGAGCCTGGATGCTACCCTGGCGCGCGTGGCGCGCGAGCTAGGCAGGACTAGCCCCGATTTGGCCGACGAGATGTCGCTGACCTCGGTCGAGCTGGGCATGCTGCCCGAGCGCCCCAAGGCGCTGGAAGGCCTCAGCCGGCGCACCGGTCTGCCCGCGATCCGCGGCTTGGTCACCACCCTGATCCAGACCGAGAAATACGGCACGCCGCTGTCGAACAGCCTGCGCGTGCTGGCTGCCGAGTTCCGCAATGAGCGCATGCTGCGCGCCGAAGCCAAGGCGGCCAAGCTGCCGGCCACGCTGACCGTGCCGATGGTGCTGTTCATCATGCCGGCGCTGTTCGTCGTGCTGTTGGGCCCGGCGGTCATCCGCGTCATCGACGGCATGAGGCACTTTTAGGGCAGCTGCCCTCGCGGCTAA
>JAHFPH010000088.1:0-10343 GCA_023266845.1 Rhodospirillaceae bacterium | reverse complement strand
CGCGAAATTTCCGCCGCGCGTTCGGTCTGGCCCATCAGCCCATAGACCAGCGCCAGGTTCTGGCGCGCGCGGGCCGTGGCCTGCGGCGATTGCGCCAGCTTGCCCAGCATCTGCACGGACTGCGCGTAATCCTTGGTCAGCGCCAGCGACAGGCCGAGATTGTTGAGCGTGCCCGGATCGTTCGGCGCGAGCGCCAGCGCCTGGCGATAGGCGGCCTGCGCGCCCTGATGGTCGCCGTGCATGTCCAGCGCCACGCCCAGGCCGTTATGCAGCCGGAAATCGCGCGGCATGCGCGCCAGCGCCCAGCGGAACTGCTCGGCCGCCTCGCGCGGATGATCCAGGCCGATCAGCGCGACCGCCTGGCCGCGCACCGCGTCGAGGTTGTTGGCGTCTAGGCGCAGCGCTTGGCGGTAGGCCTCGATCGAGCCGCGGAAATCGTCGACCGCGTACTGCGCCTGGCCGAGCGCGATGGCCACGGGAACCTGCGAGCCGTCCAACGCCAGCGAGCGGCGATAAAGCTGGATGGCGCCGGCGATATCGCCCTCATCGCCCGTGCGCTTGGCCAGCCGCGCCAGGGTCGCCGCGGTCTGCTGCGGCGTGCCCCGGGTGACGGTGGCGCCGTCGACGATGGGCGTGGCGATCTCGTTGGCTGGAGGCCGGGGCGGGGATTGGGAGGCGACAGTGGGCCGCGAGGTCTGCAACGTCTGGGCATTGCTCGTTGGGCTGTCGCTGCCGCACCCCGCGAGGGCCGCGGCCAGGACCGCAAGCCCGGCCGCGCCCAGAAGGCGCGCCGAGTCGCAACGGCGCCTGGACGGCACACCGAAATGGCGCGAATCCGCGATTCTGGTCACTTGATCACAACCCTAACCCCAAAATGTAGTATAGCGCTTTAGAAGTTACCCACAAGATGTATCGATTCGGGCAAACGCGGCCACAACCCCTGGGCCGGGGGAGGTATTTCGCCGGAAAAGCCGATAACCCGGCAGGAAAACCCGAAGAATCGGATGATTCGATGGCTATAGGAAAAATCGTGCCGATGACTCGGCCGGAGTCTTCAGGTTCGCCGATTCAGACAGCTCGTCGAACTTGGCGAGAATTCCTTCGCGCTTATTTCCGACGCGGGGCGGCGGCGGAGTCGCGGCGGCTGCGTTGACAGGCCGAGGGGCCATCCAGATACTGCGCGGTTTCCTTTGCCGGCCAGCCGCTTAGGCTTGCGGGCGACCGATTTCCGAACAACTGGAGTTAAGCCGTGATCTCTGCCGTCATGCCGACCTATGCCCGGGTGGACCTTGCCTTCGAGCGGGGTGAGGGTTGCTTTCTGTTCGGCACGGACGGGCGACGCTACCTGGATTTCACCAGCGGCATCGGCGTCACGGCGCTCGGCCATTGCCATCCGCATCTGGTCAAGGCGCTGCAAGAGCAGGCCGGCAAGCTGTGGCATTGCTCGAACCTGTTCCGCATTCCCACGGGCGAGACGCTGGCCGAGCGGCTGGTGAAGAACAGCTTCGCCGACACGGTATTCTTCACCAATTCGGGCGTCGAAGCGCTGGAATGCACGATCAAGATCCTGCGCAAGCATCACGACGACAGCGGCCATCCCGAGCGTTACCGCGTCATCACCTGCGACGGCGCATTCCACGGCCGGTCGCTGGCGACGCTCGCCGCCGGCGGCAACGAGAAATACCTGAAGGGCTACGACCCGGTCGTGGACGGGTTCGACCAGGTGCCGTTCGGCAACCTGAACGAGATGCGCGCGGCGATCCGCCCGGAGACCGCGGCGATCCTGGTCGAGCCGATCCAGGGCGAGGGCGGCGTGCGCGCGGGCACGGTGGAGTACCTGCGGGCGCTGCGTCAGATCTGCGACGAGTTCGGCCTGCTGTTGGCCTTCGACGAGGTGCAGAGCGGCATGGGCCGCACCGGCAAGCTGTTCGCGCATGAATGGGCCGGCATCGCGCCCGACGTGATGGCGCTCGCCAAAGGCCTGGGCAGCGGCTTTCCGGTCGGCGCGTGCCTGGCGAGCGAGCGCGCGGCCAAGGGCATGACCGCGGGCACGCACGGCACCACCTTCGGCGGCAATCCGCTGGCCATGGCCGCGGCCAACGCGGTGCTGGACGTGATGCTGGCGCCGGGGTTCCTGGACGGCGTGGACAAGCGCGGCCGGATGTTCCAGAAGCGCCTGGCGGGCATCGCCAAGCGGTTCCCGGCTGCCATCGCCGAGTTGCGCGGCCAGGGGCTGATGCAGGGACTGAAATGCGCCGCGCCGAACGGCGAGATGGTCGACGCACTGCGCGCCCAGGGTCTGCTGACCGTGGCGGCGGCCGACAACGTGGTGCGCGTGTATCCGCCGCTGATCGCCAGCGAAGCCGAGCTGGAACAGGGTGCTGCGATCATCGAGCGCGTGGCCGGACGCCTGGCCCAAGCGGCGGCGCCTAGGGCGGTGAGACCCGCCGGAGCGAGCGCCAAGGCAAAGTGATGGCGTCGCGTCATTTTCTCGACCTGGATCAGTTCGACGCCGGTACGCTGCGCAAGCTTCTGGATCAAGGCCGCGCGCTGAAAAGCGGCGCGCCGCCGGCCAAGAAGCTGGCCGGCAAGATGCTGGCCATGCTGTTCGACAAGCCCAGCACGCGCACCCGCGTGTCGTTCGAGGTGGGCATGAAGCAGCTGGGCGGCGACGTGGTGATCCTGTCGCAGCGCGACACCCAGATCGGCCGCGGCGAGACCGTGGCCGACACGGCGCGCGTGCTGTCACGCTATGTCGACGCGATCATGATGCGCACCACCACGCGCAAGAACCTGGAAGACATGGCGCGCTACGCCACCGTGCCGGTCATCAACGGGCTTACCGACGACAGCCATCCCTGCCAGTTGATGGCCGACGTGATGACCTTCGAGGAGCGGCGCGGGCCGATCGCGGGCAAGGTCGTGGCCTGGTCGGGCGACGGCAACAACGTAGCCGCGTCCTGGGTGCATGCCGCGGTGAAATTCGGCTTCGAGCTGCGACTGGCCTGTCCGCGCGAGCTGATGCCGCCCCCGGCGTTGCTGGACTGGGCGCGCAAGAACGGCGGCAAGGTGATCGTGACGCACGATCCGCAACAGGCCGTGGCCGGCGTGGATTGCGTGGTCACCGACGCGTGGCTGTCGATGGGCGACGAGAAAAAGGGCGAGACCAACCGGCACAATCTGCTGGCGCCGTTTCGCGTCGACGAGCGATTAATGGCTGCCGCCAAGAAGGACGCATTGTTCATGCATTGCCTGCCGGCGCATCGTGGTGAGGAAGTGACCGGCGGCGTGATCGACGGCCCGCAATCCGTGGTGTGGGACGAGGCGGAGAACCGCCTGCACGTGCAGAAAAGCATTTTGACCTGGTGCCTGGAATGAACGCCGAGGCACGTTTTGGCGAGGCGAAGGCCGCCGACGACATCGTCCTGCCGTTCCAGATCGCCGCGCATGCGCTGCGCGGGCGCCTTGTGCGCCTGGGGCCCGCGGTCGACGCGATCCTCAATCGCCACGTCTATCCTGAGCCGGTGGCGCTGCTGCTGGGCGAGGCGTTGACGCTGGCCGCCGCCCTGGCCGCGACGCTGAAATACGACGGCGTGTTCACGCTGCAGACCAAGGGCGACGGGCCGGTGAGCATGCTGGTGGCCGACGTGACCACCCAGGGCGCCTTGCGCGGCTATGCGCAGGTGGATCATGTACGGCTGAAGGCAGCGCTGGACCGGCCCGGGCCCGACATCGAGCACGACCCGGTGCCGCGCCTTTTGGGCGCCGGCTATCTCGCTTTCACCGTGGACCAGGGCACGGCCAGCGACCGCTACCAGGGCATCGTCGAGCTTAACGGCGCCACGCTCGCGGACTGCATCCGTCACTACTTCCGCCAGTCCGAGCAATTGCAGGCGACGATCAACCTGGCGGTCGGGCGCGCCGATGCCGACGGCGGCAAGCGTTGGCGCGCCGGGGCGCTGATTATCCAGCGCCTGCCCGAGATGCGCGGCGGCGACGCCGACGCCGAGGAAGAGGGCTGGCGCGACGCGGCGGCGAAGCTTGCGAGCTGCACCCGCGCCGAGCTGCTGGACCCCGACCTTCCGCCCGATCGGCTGCTGTACCGCCTGTTCCACAAGGGCGGTATTCGCGCCTATCGCCAGCGCAAGCTGGCCGATTCCTGCCGCTGTTCGCGCCAACGCGTGGCGCGGATGCTGCGCGGCCTGCCGATGGCCGAGCTGGAAGACCTGAAGGTCGACAGCAGGTTGGTGGTGACCTGCGAGTTCTGCAACCGAGGCTACGGCTTCGACCAGCGCGAGATCGCGCAATTGCACGCCGAACCCGGACCGGCCGCGCGCCCGTCTTGATCGCGCCATATTCGCGCTTCAGTCTCGTCCGGTCTGAATCATCGGCGAGCGGCGCGATGCGAACCCGCTTTTCCCGCCTTTCCCATTTTGCGGCGCTGATCGCCTTGATCGGCAGTTTCGCCGCATGGCCGGCGGCCCTGGCGCAAGAACCGAAATTCGCCGAGCTGACCTTCACCCATCTGCCGCGCCTGGCATTGGACGCCTCGCGCGTGGAGGTGGTGCAGGAATACAAAACCCCGGGCGAGAAACCGAATGTCGAACATCTGTTTCCGGTGCCGCCGGCCGACGCCGTTTCACGCTGGGCCAAGGACCGGCTCGAGCCCGCGGGCAAATTCCGCCTTGCCCGCGTGGTGGTGAAGCAAGCGAGTGTCCTGGAGGTGCCGCTGCCCAAGACCCAGGGCATCAAGGGCTGGTTCACGACCGACCAGTCCGAGCGCTATGACGCGACGGTCGAGGTGGTGGTGGAGATCCGCACCGATACCGGACGCGCCGCCTATGCCGCGGCGCGGGTGAAACGCTCGCAATCCGTCGAGGACGGCATTTCGCCCAACAAGCGGCGCGAGGTGTGGTACGCGATGACCGAGAAGCTGATGGCCGATCTGGACAAGGAGCTGGAACGCTCCATGCGCCAATACCTTTCGGCGTATATCAGGTAGCGACCGCCTTCAGACGTTCGCCAGGCGGTCGGTGTTGCTCTGGCCGATGATCGACATGAATTCGCGCCGCGTCGACGGGTCGTCGCGGAACGCGCCGGTCATGCGGCTGGTGATCATGGTGACGCCCGGCTTATGCACGCCGCGCGTGGTCATGCACTGGTGCGCCGCTTCGATCACCACCGCCACGCCCTGGGGCTGCAGGACCTCCTGCAGCGCGTTGGCGATCTGCGCCGTCATCTTTTCCTGGATCTGCAGCCGCTTGGCGTAAGCCTCGACCAACCTTGCCAGCTTGCTGATGCCGACCACGCGGTGCTTCGGCAGATAGGCGACATGGGCCTTGCCCAGGACCGGCACCATGTGGTGCTCGCAATGCGACTCGAAGCGGATGTCCTTCAGCACCACCATCTCGTCGTAGCCGTCGGTTTCCGAGAATGTCCGGCGCAAGACGTCGGCTGGATCGACGGTATAGCCCTTGAAGAATTCTTCGTAGGAACGCGCTACGCGCGACGGCGTGTCCCGCAACCCTTCGCGCTTGGGATCGTCGCCGGCCCAGCGGATCAGCGTGCGCACCGCGTCCTCGGCCTCGGCGCGGCTGGGGCGGACAGGCGGTTTGGGGTTGGGTTGGGCGGCGCCTGTTCCCGGGCGCGTTTTGGCCATGCCGGAAATCCTCTGTAGCTGCTGCGGAGCGTCAGTTGAGCCGCATCGCCTGATGCGGACTGTCGAGGGAAAAGGCGGGGATATGCACGTCGAAGCGCTCGCCGTCCTCGCGCTCCATCTGGTAGCTGCCCTGCATGATGCCGGACGGCGTGGGCAGCGGCGTGCCCGAGGTGTATTCGAAGGTTTCGCCCGGCTTCAGCACGGGCTGCTCGCCCACCACGCCGGCGCCGCGCACCTCTTGGATGCGGCCGATCGCGTCGGTGATCACCCAGTGGCGGTTGCGCAGCTGCACGGTCGCCTTGCCGTGGTTTTCGATGCGCACGTGATAGGCCCAGACATAGTGGTTGTCGGGCGGCGAGGACTGGTCCTCGAGGAAGATGGGCTTCACCGTGACGTTGATGTCGCGCGTGGTGGCGGAATAACCGTTGGGGCCGCGCGCGGATTTGACGGCGCCCTGCGGCGACGCCTCGTCGGCGTCGCGCCCGCCCGCGACCAGCGTCAACGGCGGCTTGCCCGTACGGTTAGAAGACATCGGTGCCGTCCTTCCTGTGGCGTCGGTGACGACGGCTTGGCGCTGTTCCGGCTCCGGTCGGCTCCGATATCGAGTCCGGAGAGCGCCGCGCTTCGATCCGATATTAACCCTCGACTCGCTTTTGTCCAGCGCGCTACCGGCGCAAGACCGCAGCGAATCGCTGGCCGGCGCGACTTTGCGCTGATTCGCGGGGCCAAAAACAAACCCGCCCGCGTCTTGCGACGCGGGCGGGAATGATTCGACTTGAAGCCGTTTCGAGATCTGCAGCTTACTTGATGTTGATCTCGACGCGGCGGTTACGCGCTTCCTTCACGCCGTCGGCGGTCGGAACGGCCGGGCGATCCTCGCCGAAGGCCTGCTCCGTCACGACGGCCGCGGGCACGCCGCGGGCCACCAGCGCCGACAGCACGGCGTCGGCGCGACGCTTGCTGAGGCGCTGGTTGTAGGCCGAGCTGCCCGCCTTGTCGGTGTGACCGGCCAAGGTCACGGTGGCGCGACCGCGCTTCTTGAATTCGGCGGCGGCGTCGTCCACGACCTTCATGGCGGCCGGGTTCAGCTTGTCGCTGTCGAAGTCGAAGTAGACGATGAAGTTCGCGGCGGCGGGCATCGCGGGAGCCGGAGCGGCGGCCGGAGCCGGCATCGGCCCAAGCGCCTTCTCGACTTCGGCAAGCGCCTTCTCGAACTCGCCTTTGCAATAGGCGATGCGCGCCTTCTGCCAGGCCTCTTCCTCGACGTCGACCCAGCAGTCGTACATCACCTGGGCGCGGGCGGCGGCCTTGGGCGCCTTGTCGCGACCGATCTTGTCGAGCGCGGACATCAGGCGCTGGCGCGCAGCCGATAGCGGGCCCACGGTATCGGCCGGCAGCCCACCCCATTTCTCGGATTTCGGATCCTCGGGTAGGACCGCCTTGTTGGCGGCGGCCGCGAGGCCTTTCTCGGCGAAGTTCTCCGCCTCAACCCAGTCGTACGACACCTTCTCTTCGAAGGTCGAGAGCTCCAGGTATTCCTGGGCCAGATAGGCGTTGAACGTGGTCCCGGTCGGCTTGAGGGCCGCCAAGTCTTTCCGGGCTCCATCGGTCGCGAGCATACCGCCCGCGTCGCAACCCGCGAGTAGCAGTCCCACGGCCATGACCGCAGCTAGTTTTAGGATTTTCATGCTCGCACACTCCCGCTCAATGCAATCGACAGTACCGCCTGCGCGCACATTGCGCGCCAGCGTCTTGGCCCTACCCTGATGACCACCGATTTTTCAGTTATTCCGGGGGTGCTCAACAATCAAGCGGAAACCAGTGATTTCCGCGAATTGCGGGCCATTTACCAGCGCATGTGGCATGGCGGGCACAGGCATTGGCGCGATGAAATGATGCCCTGGGTTCAATTCCATGGGCCAAGTTACGGGAACCATGGAACCTTCCCGGTTATCCACTGGCGCTCGTCAAGACGGCCGGATTTAGGCCCCAGACGACGGATTTTAGGATTTTACCGGTCTGAAACCAAAATAGACACGGTTGGCTTGCCTCGTTTGCCGCCGCTACCTTATAAAACGGGGGCCAAAGCCGGGCTTGCGGGTGTAGCTCAATGGTAGAGCAGAAGCTTCCCAAGCTTACGACGAGGGTTCGATTCCCTTCACCCGCTCCAGCCCGACTAAGCCCCTGAAATCGCTTCCAGCTAGACCAGCAGCAGAACCAAGCCGCTGGCCGCGACCGCGCCGCCTGCGACGCGCAGCGCCGGGGCCGCGTAGGTCTTGAGGCGCGGCAGGCCGAAGCCGAGGAAAATGCCGGCGAGATGCAGCAGGCCCGTGGCCAGAACGAAGCCTGCGACATAGGCCGCTTCCGAGCTCATTTCCGGCAGCTCGGCGCCATGCGCGTGGCCGTGAAACAGCGCGAAGACGCCGACCACCAGCATGGAAACCGGCAAGGACAGACCCAGCTGCGTAGCGAGCAACGCGCCGAACACGATCAGCGAAGCGGCGATGCCCTGCTCCACCCCCGGCAGCTCGATGCCCAAAAGCGCCAGCACACCGCCCAGCGCCATCACCGACATGAAGGTCAGGGGCAGCGCCCATAGCGCCCGGCCGCCGGCGACCGCCGCCATCGCGCCGACACTGACCATCGCCAGCATGTGATCCACGCCCAGGAACGGGTGCGCGAAACCGGCGGCGAATCCGCCGCCGATATCGAGGCCGGTATGCGCCCATGCCGGCCCTGCCGCGCCAACGCACGCGCCGAGCAGGAGTGAAATTCCGATCCAGCGTTTCGAGCCCGTCATCCCCGCCTCCACCAACTTCAAGGACGCAATAGCGCCCGGCGATCCGGCCCGTGTCAAGCGCCGCCGTTCGCCTCGGCCGCGGCGCACGGCTATGATGGACGGAAACAAGCAAGGATCGGACCATTGATCGCCTTCCGCCGGCGCCATTGCATGGCCATCGCCCTGTGCCTGCCGCTCTTCGCCTTTCCCGCGACGGCCGAGGAAAAATCCGGGCCCCAGGGCAAACCCGATGGCGATCTGCGCGAGCAGGTCTGGCTGATCCCGCTGCCGCATGATGGCGACCGCGTCATGTACACGACGGTGTTTCGCCCGCCGGGCGAGGAACAACGCCCGCTCGCGGTGATCAATCACGGCTCGCCGCCCAAGCCCGAGGACCGGCCTAATCTGCGCTCGACTTACAGGGCCGCGTCGGAATGGCTCGTTAAGCGCGGCTATGTGGTGGTGCTGCCCGTGCGCCGCGGCTATGGCAAGACTGGCGGCGACTGGGCCGAAACTTACGGACGCTGCGACGGTGCGGATTACCGTCGCGCGGGGCTCGAGACCGCCAGGGACATCCAGGCGGCGATCGCCTATATGACCAAGCAGCCCATCGTTAGGCCCGAGCGCGTGCTGGTGGTGGGGCAATCGGCCGGCGGCTGGGGATCGTTGGCGCTGTCGAGCCTGAACCCGCCCGAGGTGGCGGCGATCCTGGACTTCGCCGGCGGGCGCGGCGGCTACGCCGATGGCAAGCCGAACAACAACTGCACGCCCGACCGGCTGGTCGAGGCCGCGGGCGAGTACGGCAAGACCGCGCGCGTGCCAACGCTGTGGATCTTCACGGAGAACGACCTGTTCTTCAATCCGTCGCTGTCGCGCCGCATGGCCGAGGCCTATGCGGCCGCGGGCGGCAAAGCCGAGTACAATTTGCTAAAGCCGTTCGGCAAGGACGGCCACACCCTGTTCAGCTCCGCTGACGGCGTCGGCCGCTGGCGCGAGATCGTGGAGAAGTTCCTCGGCGCCAACGGGCTTTAAAAGCCGAAGACGTGCGGCTTTTACGGCGCGAGGCCTGCGCGGCGCTCGGTGGTGGCGGGGGTGCCCGAGCCGGTAGCGATCACCGAGCCGCCGGAGTTCTTGATTTCCAGCGAATGTGTCGCGCTGCCGCCCAGGATGCCCTTGATGTTCTGCGCCGTGAAGTTGAAGGTGGAGGTGCAGGCGGTGCCGCACAGTCCGCCGGTCACGCTGGCGGTGTTGACTTTCTGATACGAAGCCGTGCCGCTGAGGTCGGCGTAGCTGGCGCTGGCCAGGGCCACCGTGCCCGCGAAGGTGCTGGGCGCAATCGGCCCGTTGACGAGCAGCTTGGAATTGCCGCCGCCGATGGTCCGCTGGCCGAAATCGATGTTGAGGCTTAGGTTGTAGTCGCCGCCGCTCGATAGCGGCCGCTGGGACGAGTAGTAGTACTGGCCCACGCTTTGCGTGCGCAGCTGTGCGAAGGTGGCGTCGCCGTCCGGAAGTTTGTTGGGGTCGGCGGCCAAGGCCCCATCGAGCCGGTCGCCCGAACCCGAGCCCGAGAACAGCGCCACGTTTTGGTCGTTCAAGATGGTCAGCTGGTGCGTGAGGCCGCCGGCGATTAATCCGTTCTTGTTCACGAGCCCGAGGATCAAGTCGAAATCGCACACGCCGGACCCGCCGCAGCCCGACCCAACCAAGCTGTTTTCGCCCCCGTTGCTGCCGCCTCCGTTGGCGGGACCGCCCGGGACGTCGTGGTTGCGGACGGAACCGAACACGATCTGGTCCGAAGCGATGTTCAGATAACTGTTGGCTTGATCGGAATAGGCCTTGCCGGACACCGTCGAGGTGTTCACTTCGATGCGCGTGTCGGGCGCGAATAATGTCCGCGCGCCGGCG
>JAHFPH010000087.1 GCA_023266845.1 Rhodospirillaceae bacterium | reverse complement strand
CGCCCACCAGGACGTATGTGACGAGCATCGTCACGTCGAGGGAGATAGCGAACAGTAGCGAGCGCTCCCTGGCGCGCTGGTCAGGTGTAATCGCGACTCGGTTGGAAACGGCCGCTGTCACAACCGAAGCCGAGCGCGAACAATATCGATCAAGCCGATGTCTGGAAAATCGACATAGGCCGCGTGCCCTATCGGGCAGGTCTTAAGATCGTTGGGTGTCGGTTCAAGTTTGACCAACACCTGGCCGATGCCGGGGCTGCGTCCTTTTGCCAATGCCGCCAAATCGTTGCTGCCGAGGGTCGCTGCCGCCCCGCGTGTCAGGATGACGGTGCCGGCACGCGAGCTTTTCTCTCCTTCAAGCACTACATTGGCCCGGGCGCCCTTTCTTAGAAGCGCGATTTCCACGTCCGACGCCGGCACCTCGACTAGCATGATCCTGCAATCGACCCAGGACAGCAGGGGTGCGCCAGGCTGCACGGGTGCCCCAGGGGCGGAAATCAGGCTCCATACCAATGCGCCCGGCGGGACCAAAACATCGATCGTCCGCGACTTCTCGTACGCCGCGGTTGCCGCATCGATCACTTCTTGCGCCGAGCGAATTTCAGCATTCGCTACCTCGGACTCAAGCTGCGCCTGCTTTAGTTTAAGGCGGGCTTCCTCGAGGCTGCGCTCGGCGCCCCCCGCATCCGTCCCATCCTCAAGCAGAAAAACAGCGTCATCCGCGGCCCCTCGGCGCGCGGTCGCCCGCTTTAAGGTGGATTGGATCTCAGTCAACACCCGTTGATGATCGGTTATGATCCCATTGATCGTGTCGACTGCCGCTTGCGAAGCGTTGCCGCTGCGCGCAAGCGCTATCTTCCGGTCGGCCTCCGCGCGCTCAAGCTCGAGTCGCCGTCCGATGAACGCTAAATTGGCGCTGGCAGCGGCGATCAGCAGATCGAGATCCGACTTGAAAGTCGCGGCGTAAGCGGCAGCCGACCTCGAGCGAATTTCAACGACTTGCTGCGCGGCCTCGACTATCTGCGCCTGTGCCGCCGCTCGTGCTCGCGCATGAGCGAGGTTGGCCCGCGCGCGCGCCAATTCAGTTGTCTCCGCCCGCGGGTCATTAATCGTCACGAGCCGGCCGTCGGCGCCGACGCGATCTCCGGGATAAAGCGGGTTGGTCGTATAGCCGCTGATGGGCGAGGACGTGACGCTGATCCAGGTCGTAACGGCTGCATCGCGGATCACTATCGATTTTAAATACGGCCCCCCGATCCAGGCTGCATAGAGAATTAGTCCGCCAAAACCAAGCAGGGCAATCGCCCGCTGGGAAACGTTCCCAACTTGCATACGGTCCCCAAGTAGATTGTTTAGTCGTTCCGATCGTCCGAACGACGACCGCCTCTATGTTCAGAAATACTACAATACATTTCGACATTTAGCGACATCGCCAATAGGTCTGAAAGTCGCAACTAAACCAACTCGACTACTCGCCTAGTGTTGACCCAAATTGCTTTCTTATCCAGGCATGGAGCTACGCGGCCGGAGGGACGCGGTCGACCCATCGCGCCTTTCACCGCCTGCGCGCCATCCCAGATCATCGAAATTAATTTTCGCTGGACTGGATGGTGTTCGCGGCCAAAGATGCGGCGGCCGAAACCTGCCGGGAAGCAACGCTACGGTTGAGAGGAGAGTTCGATGGCGACGAGCGACAAAATCCGCGTGGGAATCATCGGCGCGAGCGCCAAGCGTGGATTCGCCTCCCTCGCCCATGTCCCGGCCTTGCGGGGGCTGCCGCAATTCGAGATCGCCGCGGTTTGCACGTCCAGCCAGGCCTCGGCCGACGCGGCGGCCAAGCATTACGGCGTAGAGCTGGCGTTTTCCGATCCCGAGAAACTCGCGCGGCATCCCGATATCGATCTGGTGACGGTCTCGGTGAAGGCGCCCGATCACTACCGGGCGGTCATGGCCGCGATCGAGGCCGGCAAGCATGTCTATTGCGAATGGCCGCTCGGCCGCACGACCGATGAGGCGGCGCGGATGCTCGACGCGGCGAAGCGCAAGGGAATCAGCCACGCGGTCGGGCTGCAGGGGCGGGCGTCGCCGGCGATCAACTACGCCAAGGACCTGGTCGCCGAGGGCTATGTCGGCCGCGTTCTGTCGGCGACCATGGTCACCTGCGCACCCAACTGGGGCGCCACGCTCGAGGGCGCCTATCAGGCCGACCGCAACAACGGCGCCAATTTGATGACCATCACCGGCGGCCACACCATGGATGCGCTGTGCCATTGCCTGGGCGAGTTCCGCGAGCTCGCCGCCCTGGTGGTCAGCCAGCGCGACCGCATCCCGGTGCAGGGAACCGGCGAGGTCGTGCCGAAGACCTCGCCCGACCAGCTGGTCGTCGGCGGCATCGTCGGGGATGGGACGGTCGTGTCGTTCCAGGTTCGCGGCGGCATGGCGCGTGGGACCGCGTTCCTGTTCGAGATCCACGGCGACCGGGGCGACCTCGTGCTCACCCCCACCTCGCGCGCCTCGATGCAGCGCCAGGAACTGATCGTCCAGGGCGCGCAAGGCGAGAAGGCACCGCTCGCCACCCTGCCGATTCCCGAAAAATACCGCTGGGTGCCGGACGGGATGTCGCGCGAGTCGCCCTACAACGTCGCCCAGGTCTACGTCAGGTTGGCCGAGAGCATCCGCGGCGGCAAACCCGCGAGCCCCGGGTTCGACGCGGCCATCACCCGGCATCGTCTGCTCGATATGATCGCGCGCGCCGCGGAGACCGGGCGCAAACAGGTGGCGTAGAAGGCCTGGTCACCGACCCCCAGCGCCCGAAGCGGGCGTTTCGAGGGTCAATTGGTCGGCCAGATGGCACCGCGCCAGGTGGCCCGGCGCTATCTCGCGCAAGGGCGGCGGCTCGCGCCGGCAGCGCTCCTCGGCGAACTGGCAGCGCGGATGGAAATAGCAGCCCGACGGGGGAGCGGCGGGGCTCGGCACCTCGCCTTTCAGGGCGCCGTTGCCGCTCGGCACGCGCGGATCGGGAACCGGCACCGCGCGCATCAGGGCGGCGGTGTAGGGATGCTTGGGGCGTTTGAAGATCGCCGAGGTGGGCGCCAGTTCGACCAGCTGCCCGACATACATGACCGCCACGCGGTCCGAGATATGCCGCACCACGGACAGGTCGTGGGCCACGAACAGGTAGGTCAGGTGCAGCCGGGTCTGCAGCTCGAGCAGCAGGTTGAGCACCTGCGCCTGCACCGAAACGTCGAGCGCGGAGATCGGCTCGTCGGCGACCACCAGCCGCGGGTTGGTCGACAGCGCCCGCGCGATGCCGATGCGCTGGCGCTGGCCGCCGCTGAAGGCGTGCGGAAAGCGGTGCATGAATTCCGGGCGCAGGCCCACCAGCCGCAGCAATTCGGCCACGCGATCGGTCCGTTCGCGCCGGTTCCTGAGGCCGTTGACCAGAAGCGGCTCGCCGACATTGTCGAGCAGCGTCATGCGCGGATTGAGCGAGCCGAAAGGGTCCTGAAAGATCATCTGGATTTCGGGCCTGAGCGGCCGCAACTGCTTGCGCGACATCGGCACCAGGTCGACCACTTTTCCGGCCCGGGTGTGGAACAGGACCTGCCCGGAAGTGGGCGCCATGGCGCGGATGATGCAGCGCGACGTGGTGGTCTTGCCGCAGCCGCTTTCGCCGACCAGCCCAAGGGTCTCGCCTTCCTGGATGGAAAAGCTCACGTCGTCGACCGCGCGCACATTGCCCACGACCTTGCGGAACGTCCCTTTCACGATCGGGAAGAACTTGCGGAGGTTTCGCACCTCCAGCAAAGGCGTCGCCGCGCCGCCGGGCGAGGGGGCGGTCATGCCGGATCGGCCACGTCGTGATAGAGAAAGCAGCTCGCCGACTGCCGCTCGCCGACGGGTTGCAGGCTGGGAACGCGGCTGGCGCATCGCCCGGGCAGCACATCGCCGCAGCGCGGATGGAACGGGCACCCGGACGGGCGATTGAAGGGATGCGGCAGCGAGCCGCTGATCACCGGCAGCGCGACCCGGGCCTGGCCGTAGAGACTCGGCATCGAGCGCAGCAGCGCGCGGGTATAGGGATGCTTCGGCGCGTGGAAAATCTCGTCGACCGGACCCTCTTCCATCACGCGGCCGAGATACATAACCACCACGTAGCTCGCCATCTGCGCGATCACGCCCAGGTCGTGGGTGATGAAAATGATCGCCATGCCGTATTTGCGCTGCAAATCGCGCAGCAGGGCCAGGACCTGGGCCTGGGTGGTGACGTCGATGGCGGTGGTCGGCTCGTCGGCGATCAACAGGCGCGGCTTGCAGGAAAGCGCCATGGCGATCATGGCGCGCTGGCGCAACCCGCCCGAGAGCTGCCAGGAATAGGCGTCGACCCGCTGATCGGGCATCGAAATGCCGACATCGCGGAACAGGTCTCCCGTGATCTGCCGGGCTTCCGTGCGGCTGAGTGGCCGCCCATCCGGGCGCCACTGCCGCCAATGCAGCAAGATCGCCTCGATGATCTGCTCGCCGACGGTGTGGACCGGGCTGAAGGCCGCCATCGGTTCTTGCGGGATCAGCGCGATCTCCGCCCCCCGGATCGAGCGCATCGCCGACCCGCGCGGCGGCAGACGGGCGAGGTCGACGGTCTCCTCGGTCTCGGCGCCCGCTTGGCCTAAGCGGCGGCGGAACAGGATTTCGCCGCCGGCGATGCGCCCCGGCTTGTCGACGATCTGGAGGATCGCCCGCATCGTGACGCTCTTGCCGCAACCGCTTTCGCCGACGATTCCGACCACTTGACCCGGCAGGACATCGAAGCTGGCGCCGTCCACGGCGCGCACCACGCCTTCGTCCATGGCGAACGTGACGCGCAGGTCGCGGACGGACAGCAGCGGCTGGGCCGCGCCCGCTTCAGTGGCTGTACGGATCGGAAGCATCCCTAAGCCCATCGCCCACCAGGTTGAACGCTAGGACGGCCACGATCACCAGCAGCCCCGGCGTGAGAAGCCAGGGCGCCAGCGCCAGGGTCTGGATGTTCTGGGCTTCCTGCAAAAGAACGCCCCAACTGATCGCCGGCGGCCTGATGCCCAGGCCAAGGAAGGAAAGCGACGTCTCGCTGATGATCATCACCGGGATGGCCAGCGAGCTGGTGGCGATGATGTGGCTGAGGAACGTCGGCACCATGTGGCGCAGGATGATGCGGGCTTGGCTGGCGCCGGCCAGGTCGGCGGCGAGCACGAAATCCTCCTCGCGCAGGGCCAGGAACCGCCCGCGCACCTCGCGGCCCAGCGTCGTCCAGCCGACCAGCGATAGGATCACCGTGATGGCGAAGAACACCTGCTGCGGCGTCCAGTCGCGCGGCAGGGCGGCCGACAGCGCCAGCCAGATCGGAATCGTCGGCACGGATTGCAGCAGTTCGATCATGCGCTGGATCACCTGGTCGGCCAGCCCGCCGAAATAGCCGGAAATGCCGCCCAGGACCACGCCGAGGATGACGCTGAGCGTCACGGCGACCAGGCCGATCGTCATGGAGGTCTGGGTCGCATGCATGATCCGCGACCACTGGTCGCGCCCCAACCGGTCCGACCCGAGCAGGAAGATGCGCTGGCCCTGATCGATCGCGCCGACGAAATGAAGCTTGGTCTGGATCAGTCCGAACAGGCGGTAGGAATAGCCCGGGACGAAAAATCCGGCGCGCACCTTGCGCTCAGGATCGGTCGTCCACTCCATCCTGAGCGTGACCGGATTGCGCTTGCCCGCCACCGACGGGACCCACGGATTGAAGCCATTGTCGTCGAGCAGGTGAAGACCCTGGACCGGAATGAAGGCCTGGCGCGCGTCGGTAAGCTCGGGGTCCTGGGTGCTGAAGAAATCCGGGCACAGCACCACGGCATAGAAGCCGATCAACACCGCCGCGCTGAACAGGGCGAGCCGATGCTTGCGGAAACGCCACCAGACCAAGGTCCAGTTCGACGCTACCGAAATCCGCTCCTCGGCCTCGGAGGTGACGGGTGTTGCGGCGACCACCGTCAGTTCTCCATCCGGATGCGGGGATCGAGCCAGGCGAGCAGGATGTCGGAGATCAGAGTGCCGATGATCGTCAGGAAGCAGTAGATCAGGAGAATGGCGCCGGCCAGGTACATGTCCTGGTTGATGAGCGCGCGCAGCAGCAGCGGGCCGATATTGGGCAGGTTCATCACCGTCGCGACGATCAAGCTGCCGGAGAAAAGCTGCGGCAGGTACCAGCCGATCGTGCTTACCAGCGGATTGAACGCCAGGCGCACCGGGTAGCGCAGCACCAGGCGCCATTCCTTCAGGCCCTTGGCGCGCGCGGTCATGACATAGGGTTTGTTGAGCTCGTCCAGCAGGTTCGCCCGCATGACCCGGGTCAGCCTTGCCGTGCCCGCGATGCCCAGCACGAGGGCCGGCAGCCAGACATGCTGGAGAAGATCGACGACGCGGGCGAGGCTCCAGGGCACGTTGACGAACTCGGAGGAGAACAGCCCGGTTATCCCGATGCCGAAATAGGCGAACGCGACCCACATCAGGACCAGCGCCAACAGGAAGTTGGGCGTCGCGACGCCGACATAGTTGATGACGGTGAAGACGTAGTCGAAGGCCGAGCGCTGATGCGTGGCGGAATAGATTCCGGCCGGAACGGCGACAATCCAGGTGACAACGAAGGCGAACAGGGCCAGCACGACCGTGAGCGCCAGTTGCTCGCCGATCAGCTCGGCGTTCGGGCGTTGATACTCGAGCGACAGGCCGAGATTGCCGCTCAAAAGGTTTTGCATCCATCTGAGGTACTGCACGACGACCGGCTGATCGAGCCCGTATTCGTGCCGCAGCGCCGCGATGTGTTCGGCGCTGATCGAGGTGCCGGACGATGCCAGGGTGGCGACGTAGGTGGTCAGGAAGTCGCCGGGGGGCGCCTGGACGATCGCAAACACCACAATCGAGAACGCGACCAGAAGAAAGGGAAGCAGGAGGAGGCGCTGGAGTATGTACCTGATCATCAGAAAAATCGCAGGGCGCTCGCGCCAGCCCGTCCTCGGCCCGGAATCCGGGCGAGGACGGGCAGTGCGCGGGTCGCTATTTGGTGAAGAAGAACTGTTCGGTCCGCGCGTTGCCGGGGCTGCGCAGCGGCCAGTCGTTGCCCAGCGTGGTCGGCACGTTGCGGAACTGGGCGCCGGCCACCACCACGCCCTGCACCATGGGCGTCAGGCCGATGGTGCCGACCTCGTAGAGGTTGTCGGCCCACAGCCGGAACAGCTCTTGCGCCAGCTTCACCTGCTCCTCGGGTCCGACGGTGCGCGACGTGTCGACGATTTGCATGATCCGCTTGATCGGCGCCGGCGGCTCCACCCCTTCGGCGCCCTTGGTCTGGGCCCACTGGCCGTACAGAGGCCCAAGCGTCAGGATCGGCGAATTGCGCGGATCGAACTTGGCGTTGCCTGTGAACGGGAAGGCGGTGGTGTCTTCGTTCCAGATCTCCGTTATCAGTTCGTTGTTGTCGCGCATCTTGAAGTGAAGCGCCCGCTCGCGGATTTGCACGACCGCCTTGACGCCGGCTTTCTCCCAATCCTTGGCCACGAGCTGGGCCACGTCGCCCCAGGCGCCGAAGGCGGGCACCACGCTGATCTCGAGCACCACGGGCTTGCCGTTGCCCATGAGGCGGATGCCCTGGGCGTCGCGCTTGGTCAGGCCGATCGAGTCGAGAAGCCTGTTGGCCTCGTCGGGCTTGAACTCCGTGTACTTCTTGGCCCATTCGTCGCCCGGGAAGTACGGATGCCAGGGGGCCGGCACGCCCTGCCGGGCCTCGCCAAGGCCGAGGAAGACCGATTCCTTGATCTGGTCGCGGTTGATGGCGTGCGAAAGGGCGACGCGGAATTCCTTCGTCGCCATCAGCTTGCCGAGCTCGGGGTCGGCTTTGTAAGTCTGGTTGAACTGGATCACCGCGTCAGCGCCGCCGAAGGTCGGCCAGGTGATGACGCGATACTTGCCGGCCTTCTCATGCTCCTTGAAGACCGGATAGTTGGTCATGGCGATGTGGCGTTCCTGCATGTCGAAATTGCCGGCGATGGCGGCCAGGTTGAGCGCCTGACTGTCGGCGAAATAGGTGAACCGCACCTCGTCGATATAGGGCAGCTGGTTGCCCTCGGGATCGACGCCGATGAAGTACGGGTTACGGCGCAGCGCGAACACGGGCTCGCTGACCCGCGTCACGGGCATCCACGCCGCCATGGTCGGCCGCTCCGGATTCTCCGGCGGTGCGTTGCGGGCGGCGAACAGCTCGGTCCAGGTCTTGAAACCGGCGGCCTGGACCTGCTTGTCGATCTCTTCCTTCGCCGCATGGGCGGGGTGGAACTTCTTCAGATAATGCGCCGGAAGGAATACCGCGTAAGTGCGGTCGCCGCCGTCCTGGTTTGCCAGCGCCGTCAGGAACAACGTGGCCGCTTCCTTATAGGTAAAGCGGACGGTCTGGGCATCGACCTTCTCCACCGCGGCGGGCGTGCCGTCCGCGTTGCGGATCCACGACGGAAGGGCCGGCGTCAGGTCTTTGTTCAGCAGCACGTCTTTGTACCAGAACACGATGTCGTCGGCGGTGAACGGCGCGCCGTCGGACCAGCGCGCGCCCTTGCGCAGAGTGATCGCCCAGGTCTTGAAGTCGGGGGAGGATTGCGCGCCCGCGGCGATTTTCGGCTCGATCTTGGCGCCGTCAGGCGAGAAGCGGAACAGCGCGTCGTAGACGACACGAACATAGTTGTTGGCGTCGGCCGGGCCCAGGAACGCGCGCCGCCACACGCCGCCGTACTGCCCGACCTTCTCGACCACAGGAACGACGAGCGGATTCTCAGGCAGCCGACCATCCACCGCCGGCAGCTTGCCGCTCTTTACCTGATCGGCGAGCATCGGCGATTCCTTGTACTTGCCCGACTGCGCCGCCGCGGATTGAAACGCGCCCGACACCGACAGCGATAGCGCGGCCATCAAGGTCACAATCGCAATCGGCGCAACTCGTCCATTTGTGAAAATCATTTCATGTTCTCCCATGCCGAGATTTTTTCGCCGCGACGCCCGCACAGCCACAACCTTTTGTGACAATAAGGGGACCGGCATCATTCATTGGGGATTAGCGTAGTCGTGGCGTCGATGCACGGTCAAGCGCCGCGGCGACCCTGGCGCAGTACGCCTGGATTTGGCGATTTGGCGCGTAGCGGAGCTTTGCTGCGCGCCCTGACATAGGCATCAAAATACAGCCCGAGGCTTGACAGGCGTTCGGTTTCATCGTACTTAACCGTATGGTTATTTAACCGAAAGGTTTATAATGCCATGACGCCAGATCGCCTCAACAGCACGTTCGCCGCTCTCGCCGATCCCACGCGGCGCGCGATGCTTGCGCGACTTGCCTTGGGCGAGAAGTCGGTCACCGAGCTGGCCCGGCCGTTCGAGATGAGCCTGCCCGCCGTCTCCAAGCACCTGAAGGTGCTGGAGCGCGCCGGGCTGATCGCGCGTGGGCGCGAGGCGCAGTGGCGGCCCTGCCGGCTCGAGGCAGGCCCGCTCAAGGGCGTCGCCGACTGGGTGGAGCATTACCGCCGGTTCTGGGACGAAAGCCTCGACCGCCTGGGCGACTATCTGAAAGAGCTTCAAAGCAAGGAGAAGAAACATGGCCGCAGGAAATGAGCGCACCAAAGAGTCCGCGCAACGGGAGTTCGTCATCTCGCGCGTTTTCAATGCACCGCGCGAGCTCGTGTGGAAGGCATGGACCGAGCGCGAGCGCCTGATGCAATGGTTCGGACCGAAAGGCTTCACGATGACGGCCGCTATGTTGGATTTCCGCCCGGGCGGCGTCTTTCACTACTGTCTGCGTTCCCCCGATGGCAAGGAGATGTGGGGCAAGTTCGTCTATCGCGAAATCGTGGCGCCGGAGCGAATCGTGCTGGTCAATTCCTTTTCGGATGCGAAGGGCGGCCTGACCCGGCATCCGATGAGCCCGACCTGGCCACTGGAAATGCTTTCGACCACGACGTTCGTCGAGCATGAAGGCAAGACGACGCTCACCGTACTGTGGGCCCCGCTGAACCCGACCGAGGAGGAACGCAAGACCTTCGATGCCGCGCAGGACGGCATGCGGCAGGGCTGGACCGGAACCATGGACCAGCTCGCCGCATATCTGGCGATGGGCTGAGAAGGAGAAAAAACATGAGCGAAAACCGACGCCGTGACGAACACTGCCGATAGGGAAATCGTCAGCGCGCGCGTCTTCGATGCGCCGCGCGAACTCGTGTGGAAGGCGTGGGTCGATCCCAAACACGTGGCGCAATGGTGGGGCCCGAAGGGTTTCACGAACACGATTCACGAAATGGACGTGCGGCCCGGCGGTGTTTGGCGGTTCGCCATGCACGGCCCCGATGGCACCGACTACAAGAACGAGATCGTCTTCATCGAAGTCGTGAAGCCCGAACGCCTGGTCTACGACCATGTTTCGGGCCCGCGATTTCACGTGACGGCGACCTTCGCCGATGAGGGCGGCAAGACCAAGCTCACCATGCGGATGGTGTTCCCGACGGTCGAAGAGCGCGACAATACGATCAAGAAGTTCGGGGCCGTCGAAGGGCTGAACCAGACCCTCGGGCGTCTTGGCGAACACCTGGCGACGATGTAAGCGAGGGTCGGGAAGGGCGCCCGTTCCGTTCGTTCCATCGCAAAAGGGTGGCTTGCCGAGGATGCCGGTTCGTCCTTAGTCTAACGGTCCCAGCCCTTCGTTCATGGAGGAGCCGCGCATGAAGGCAACCTTGAACGGCGTCGTGATCGCCCAGAGCGACGACATCGTGGAGCGCGACGGCTACCAGTATTTCCCGCGCGCCGCGGTGCGCACGGAATGGCTCGAGAAGGCCCCGAAAACCGAGTCGGACCGGGCCTGTCCGCACGGCGTCCAGTTCTACGACGTGGTGCTCGACGGCGCACGCCACGCGCGCGCCGCCTGGTCCTACGAGGCGCCGCGCCCCGCGATGAAAGCGGTGGCAGAGCGCTTCGGGTTCTGGGAAGACGTCGCCGTGGGCTGAGGGGCTAGGGAATTCCGCTCACCCAACCGCTCCCTTCACTTCGTGCGCGCCGTCCCAGATCATCTGCGCGGCGACCCACAGGATGACGGCGAGGCCCAGATACGCGATCCAGTGATAGCGCTGCAAAAGCCGCGCGATCACGGTCGCGGCCAAGCCCATCAGCGCAACCGACAGCGCCAGGCCCAGGATCAGCACCCAGGCATGCTCGCGCGCGGCGCCCGCCACGGCCAGCACGTTGTCCAGCGACATCGAAATGTCCGCCAGTACGATCTGCGTCACTGCCTGGCGGAAGGTCTTCGGTTTCGCGCCCCCGGCGTCCTTGCCTGCCAGCGCCGCCGCGCCGCGCTCCTCGGCATGGGTGCGGTGCTCGCGGATCTCGCGGAACATCTTCCACGCCACCCATAGCAGCAGGATGCCGCCGGCCAAAAGCAGCCCCACGATCTGCAAGAGCTGCGTGGTGAAGGCGGCGAACGCGATGCGCATCACGGTGGCGGCGATGATGCCGATGAAGATCGCGCGCCGGCGTTGCCCGGCCGCGAGGCCCGCGGCGGCCATGCCGACCACCACCGCGTTGTCGCCGGCCAGCGCCACGTCGATCATCAGCACTTCGCCCAGCGCCGCCAGCGCGCCCGGCGTCATGAATTCCAGCATCGTTTTCGCCTCACCCAGACTTTACCGCGCGTTACCCAGACTTGCCGCTAAGCTTCCGATCATGCGCGCGCGTGCAGTCGCTATCCTTATCATTTTCTCGGCTCTGGCTCTGCTGCCGACGGCGCCCGCATTCGCCGATCACAAGCCGGAGCCGCCGCCCGCGCCCGAGCTGATCCGGCAGATGCGCGACGGCGGGCTGGTGCTATATCTGCGGCACGCCATGACCGAGAAGAAACCCGACGCCGATACCGTCAATTTCGACGACTGCGCCACGCAGCGCAACCTCAGCGAGGAGGGCCGCCACGTCGCCCATACGATCGGCGAAGAGATGGCGCGGCTGGAGATTTACGTCGGCGCGGTGATGGCAAGCCCGTTTTGCCGCACGCGCGACACGGCGACGCTGGCCTTCGGCACGGCGCGCATCGAGCCGCGCCTGATCTCGCGCGGCGATCCCGGGAATCCCGAGGAGCAGGGGCGGCTGCCGGGCTTGGCCGCGCTGTTGTCCTCTGCCCCCGAAGGTCCCGGCAACGCGGTGCTGGTCGGGCATTCCGGTTTGCTGGACCTGTTGACCAAGGTGCATGTGGACGAGGCCGAGATGGCGGTGTTCAAGCCGCTCGGCGCCGACAAGTACGAGTTCCTGGGCCGCATCCGGCCGGAGCACTGGAAAGCCGCCGCCTTACCCCGGTAGCGGCCCCGAACAATCCTAATTTCATTCTTTTAATCAATAGGTTAGATGAAATCGCCACGCGGCTTGCCGATGCGGGGGGCGGACCATTACACTCCGCCGCCTTTTTCCAAAAGCCGAAACAGCCGAAGAGAAGGAAGGGATCGCGGGCATGGCGGAAAGCAAATTGCCGCGCGACGTCGCGGCGATGAGCTTCGAGGATGCGCTGGCCGAGCTGGAGCAGATCGTCCGCCGTCTCGAGGACGGCAAGGGCAAGCTCGACGACGCGATTTCCTCCTATGAGCGCGGCGCGGCGTTGAAGCGCCACTGCGAAGCCAAACTGCGCGAGGCGCAGGCCAAGATCGAGAAGATCAGCCTGGGGCCCGACGGCGCGCCGAAGGCGGGACCTGCAGGAATCGACCGGGGAAATTCTTGACCGATTTGAATACGGCCCTGGCCGAAACGGCGGAGAAAGTTAACGCCGTCCTAAAGGCCCTGATCCCGCAGACCGACGCGCCGGAAAACCGGCTGTACGACGCGATGCGCTATTCCTGCATGGCCGGGGGCAAGCGCCTGCGCCCGTTCCTAGTGGTGCATGGCGCGGCGCTGTTCAACGTCGCCGAGAGCTGCGCGCTGCGCGCCGCGGCGGCGGTGGAGATGGTGCATACCTATTCGCTGATCCACGACGATCTGCCGGCGATGGACAACGCCGATCTGCGCCGCGGCAAACCGACCTGCCACAAGGAATTCGACGAGGCCACGGCGGTGCTGGCCGGAGACGCGCTGCTGACGCTGGCCTTCGGTGTGCTAGCCGACCCGAAGACGCACGGCGACCCGCAGGTGCGCTGCGATTTGATCGCGGCGCTGGCGCATGCCGCCGGCGCGCTCGGCATGTGCGGCGGCCAGCAATTCGACTTGATGGCCGAGAAAATGAAGCTCGACATGGGCTCGATCACCCGCCTGCAGCGCCTGAAAACCGGCGAGCTGATCGCCTGGTCGTGCGAGGCCGGGGCCATTTTGGGCAAGCAGCCGGCGGAAATCCGGCATCGCCTGCAAAACTTCGCCCACGACCTTGGCTTGGCCTTCCAGATCGCCGACGACCTGTTGGACGCCGAGGGCACCGAGGCCGAGGTCGGCAAGTCGGTGGGCCGGGACGCCGGCGCCGGAAAAGCCACATTCGTGTCGATATTGGGGGCCGACAGGGCCCGGGCCCAGGCCGGGCTTCTGGCCGAGCAAGCGGCCAGGCACCTTGATTTATTTGGAGAAAAAGCCAAACTGTTGCGCGATGCGGCCCGCTTCGTGGTCGAGCGGCGCGCATAGGGGCTATAAGGGCTTATAGGGATCGCAAAAGAAACCAAGGCCGGGCCAACCGGACCCGACAACAACCGCCACGGCGACAGGGAAAACGGGTCATGACCGAAGCCACCAGCAAGACGCCCTTGCTCGACCAGTGCAAGGTGCCGGCCGATCTGCGCAAGCTGAAGGAAAACCAGCTGCGCCAATTCGCCGACGATTTGCGCACCGAATTGATCGACGCGGTGTCGGTCACGGGTGGACATCTGGGCGCGGGCCTGGGCGTGGTCGAGCTGACCACGGCGCTGCATTACGTGTTCAATACACCCGACGACCGCATCGTCTGGGACGTGGGCCATCAGGCCTATCCGCACAAGATCCTGACCGGGCGGCGCGACCGCATCCGCACGCTGCGCCAGGGCGGGGGTCTCTCGGGCTTCACCAAGCGCTCGGAAAGCGTCTACGACGCGTTCGGCGCCGCGCACAGCTCGACCTCGATCTCCTCGTCGCTCGGCATGGCCGTGGCGCGCGACCTGGACGGGCGCAAGAACCACTGCATCGCCGTGATCGGCGACGGCGCCATGTCGGCCGGCATGGCCTACGAGGCGATGAACAACGCCGGCGCGATGGACAGCCGCCTGATCGTCATCCTGAACGACAACGAAATGTCGATCGCCCCGCCGGTCGGCGCGCTCAACGCCTATCTGTCTAAGATCCTGTCGTCCAAGCCGTACCACAAGCTGCGCCATTTGGGCGAGGACTTGGCGCATATCCTGCCCAAGGAGCTCAGCAAGCGCGCGCTGCAGGCCGAGGAATACGCCCGCGGCATCGTGATGGGCGGCGGAACGCTGTTCGAGGAGCTGGGCTTCTTCTATGTCGGGCCGATCGACGGGCACAACCTCGATCATCTGCTGCCGGTGCTGAAGAACGTGCGCGACAACCTCGAGATCGGCCCGGTGCTGATCCATGTCGTCACGCAAAAGGGCAAGGGCTACGCGCCGGCCGAGAAATCGGCCGACAAGTACCACGGCGTCAACAAGTTCGACGTCATCACCGGCAAGCAGGACAAGCCGGTCGCCAACGCGCCCAGCTACCAGAACGTGTTCGCCAAGGCGCTGATCAAGGAGGCCGAGCACGACGACAAGATCGTGGGCATCAACGCCGCGATGCCCTCGGGCACCAGCCTCAACCTGTTCGGCGACAGGTTTCCCACGCGCAGCTTCGACGTCGGCATCGCCGAGCAGCATGCCGTAACCTTCGCCGCCGGCATGGCGACAGAGGGCTTCAAGCCGTTCTGCGCGATCTATTCGACTTTCCTGCAGCGCGGCTACGACCAGGTGGTGCACGACGTGGCGATCCAGCGATTGCCCGTGCGCTTCGCCATGGACCGCGCCGGGCTGGTGGGCGCCGACGGGCAGACCCATGCCGGCTCGTTCGACGGCGCGTATCTGGGTTGCCTGCCCGGCTTCGTGCTGATGGGCCCGTCCGACGAGGCCGAGCTGATGCACATGGTGGCCACGGCCGCGGCGATCAACGACCGGCCCTCGGCCTTCCGCTATCCGCGCGGCGAGGGCGTGGGCGTGGAGCTGCCCGAACGCGGCTCGGTGCTCGAGATAGGCCGAGGGCGCATCATCCGCGAAGGCACCAAGATCGCGATTTTAAGCTACGGCACGCGGCTGCAAGAGGCGCTGAAGGCGGCCGACGAGCTGCAGACCCGGGGCCTGTCCACCACCGTGGCCGATGCGCGTTTCCACAAGCCGCTGGATACCGAATTGGTGCGCCGCCTGGCGAAAGAACACGAAGTGCTGATCACGGTCGAGGAAGCGGCGATCGGCGGCTTCGGCAGCCACGTGCTGCATTACCTGGCCCATGCCGGGCTGCTCGACTCGGGACTCAAGATGCGGCCGATGGTCCTGCCCGACAAGTTCCAGGAGCACAACAAGCCGCAGGTGCAGTACGACGAGGCGGGTCTGAACGCCAAGCATATCGTCGAGATGACGATCAACGCGCTGGGCGCGGCCGAGGCGGCGCGGGCGATGAACCGCGCCTGATCGCGGCGATTCTTCCAAAGCACAGGCGGCGCGGGGCAGCGATGTTCCGCGCCGTTCG
>JAHFPH010000186.1 GCA_023266845.1 Rhodospirillaceae bacterium | reverse complement strand
TCGAGGGTCTGGCCAAGGACCCGTATATGAAGAAGGTGATGGACTCGCAGAAGGCGTGGACCAAGCGGGTCGCCTTCTACGAAATGCTCAACGCGGCCGACTACCAGACCGCCTACGAGCATCACTTCGGCAAGCTGCCGCTGTAGCAGAAAAGCATCGTTGCGGCGTTAGGTTGGGTCGGGGCGGCGCGCGCACGGGCGCCGCCCCGCCCTTGTCTGAGCGAAGCGTCTGAGAGTAGAGAGAGGTTGAGGGCAGAGGGGGCGCGCGGGCCAAATCCGCGCGTGGGGGACAGTGGCCCAAATAGTCCTGTGGATCGACCAGCTCAGCGCCTGGATCGGCAAGTGCTTCGGCTGGATGATCATGGTGCTGACGCTGGGCACCAGCTACGAAGTGTTCGTGCGCTACGTCTTGAGCGCGCCGACCACCTGGGCGTTCGACGTCAGCTATATGACCTATGGCGCGCTGCTGCTGCTAAGCGGCCCTTACACCCTGTCGCGCAACGGCCATGTGCGCGGCGACGTGATCTACCGCCTGTGGCCGCAACGGGTGCAGGCGAGCGTCGATCTGGTCCTGTATATCGTCTTTTTCTTCCCCGCCATGCTTGCGCTGATCTTTTCCGGCTGGATTTTCGCCGCTCTGTCGCTTCGCTTCCTCGAGCTCAGCATCTTCAGCCCAGCCGGCGTGCCGGTGTTCCAGCTCAAACTCCTGCTGCCGATCACCGGCTGCCTGATGCTGCTGCAGGGCATCAGCGAGGTCCTGCGCTGCATCATTTGCTTGCGCCGCGGCCGTTGGCCGGCGCGGCTGCACGATGTCGAAGAGATGGAAACCGCCATTCTCGCCCAGCACCAACAAATGCCGAAGCAGGGCGCGCCCGACGCGCCCGGCAAGGTTTAGGGGAACCGCGCGATGACCGATCCGCAAGTCGGCATTACGATGCTGGGCCTGTTCATCGTCATTGTGATGCTCGGGTTCCCGATCGCCTTCACGCTGATCGCCATGGGCGTGGGCTTCGGCTACTACGCCTATTTCACGCCGGGCCAGGAATTCTTCAACAACCGCATCTTCGGCCTGCTGGTGCAGAAAGCGTTCGAGGTCACGACCAGCGACGTGCTGACCGCCGTACCCCTGTTCCTGTTCATGGGCTACGTGGTCGAGCGCTCAAACATCCTCGAACGGCTGTTCCACAGCATCCAGATGGCGGCGAAGAACATCCCCGGGTCGCTGGCGGTCGCCACGCTGATAACCTGCGCGCTGTTCGCCACCGCCACCGGCATCGTCGGCGCGGTGGTCACGCTGATGGGCCTCCTGGCGTTTCCCGCCATGCTCAAGGCCGGGTACGACACCAAGCTGGCGGCGGGCGTGGTGTGCGCCGGTGGGTGCCTGGGCATCCTGATACCGCCCAGCATCCTGCTGATCGTGTATGCGGCCGTGGCCGGCATTTCGGCGGTGAAGCTGTATGCCGCGGCGTTTCTGCCCGGATTCCTGCTGGCCGGGCTTTACGTCGTCTATGTCGTCGTGCTGGTCATGATCAACCCGAAGCTGGCGCCGAAGCTGCCGAAATCCGAAGTCGACGTCCCGTTCCGCGTGCTGCTGTGGGCGCTGCTGACCTCGTTCTTTCCGCTCGCGGTGCTGATCCTGGCGGTGCTGGGGGCGATCCTGTTCGGGCTGGCGACGCCCTCCGAAGCCGCGGGCGTGGGCGCGCTTGGCAGCCTTGTTCTCGCGGCCTGCTACCGCTCGCTCACCTTCGACCGCGTGCGCGAGGCGGTGTTCCTCACCGCGCGCACCACGGCGATGGTGTGCTGGCTGTTCATCGGCTCGTGGACCTTCTCTTCGGTGTTCTCGTATCTTGGCGGCCATTTCGTGGTCGAGAACTTCATCCACAGCCTGAACATGTCGCCCACCCAATTCCTCATCCTTACCCAGGTGATCGTGTTCCTGTTGGGCTGGCCGTTGGAATGGAGCGAGATCGTCATCATCTTCGTGCCGATCTTCCTGCCGCTGGTGAAATCGTTCGGCATCGACCCGATCATCTTCGGCATCCTGGTGGCGCTGAACATCCAGACCTCGTTCAACACGCCGCCGATGGCGATGGCCGCGTACTATCTAAAGGGCGTGGCGCCGCCGCATGTGCGCCTGACGCAGATATTCGCGGGCGCGCTGCCGTTCGTCGGCATGGTGTTCCTCAGCATGGTGCTTTGCTACATCTTTCCGCAGATCATCCTGTGGCTGCCGGACTATCTGTACACGCCGCGCTGAGACTCCGGCGTTGACGGCCGATGGACCCGCACCAGCTCTCCCTGTCCCAGGCCGCGCTTGAAATCCGCGAGGGCCGCATAACCTCGGCCGCGCTGGTGCGCGCCTGCCTCGACCGCGTTCAGGCGCTAGAGGGCACGGTGCATGCCTGGTCGTTCATCGATCATGACCACGCCATGAAGCAGGCCGAGGCGGCGGACGCGCTGCGCGGTGAGGGCAAGCCGGTCGGGCGATTGCACGGCGTGCCGGTGGGCATCAAGGACGTGTTCGACACCGGCGACATGCCGACCGAATTCGGCTCGCCGATCTACAAGGGCCGCACCCCGCGGCGCGACGCCGCCTGTGTCGCGCGTCTGCGCGCCGCTGGTGCCGTGATCATGGGCAAGACGGTCACCGCCGAATTCGCCTATTTCCATCCCGGCCCCACCACGAATCCGCACGATCCCAAGCGCACGCCCGGCGGATCGTCCATGGGCTCGGCGGCGGCGGTGGCGGCGATGATGGTGCCGGGCGCCATCGGCACCCAGACCAACGGCTCCACCATCCGCCCGGCCGCGTTCTGCGGCATCGTCGGTTTCAAGCCGACGCACGGCCTCATCCCGCGCACCGGCGCGCTGATCTGCTCGCGCACGCTCGATCACGTCGGCGCCTTCGCGCGCACCGTCGAGGATGCGGCGATCCTGGCCGAGACGATGGCCGGCCACGACGCCGGCGATCCCGACACGCGGCCGACCGCCGCGCCGCCGCTTTCCGCGGTCGCCGCCGAAAAACCGCCGCTGCCGCCGCGGCTCGCCTTCGTCAAAACCCCATCCTGGGACAAAGCCGAGGCGACCACCAAGGAAGCTTTCGGCGAGCTGGTCGGCGAGTTGGGCGAGCGCGCCGGAGAAGTCGAATTGCTGACGGTGTTCGAGCGCGTGGCCGAAATGCACCGCGCGATCATGGACGTCGAAATGGCGCGCAACCTGCACCGCGAATACGAAGAGGCGCGCGACCAGTTGAGCCCCGAGCTCCGGCAGTTGATCGAGCGGGGCCGCACGCACCTGGCGGTCGATTATCGCCGCGCCGTGGACCTGATCGAAAAGATCAACGAGGGCGTCGACGAAGTATTCAACGAATACGACGCGATTCTCACGCCGGCGGCCCCTGGCGAGGCGCCGATCGGCCTGGACTCGACGGGCAGCCCGATCTTCTGCAGCATATGGACCTATCTGGGTACGCCGGCGGTGACCCTGCCGTTGCTCAAGGGGCCCGCCGGGATGCCGATGGGCGTGCAGCTTGTCGGGCGACGCGGCAACGACGCCAGGCTGCTGCGCACGGCGCGCTGGCTTGCCGAAGCGCTCGGAAAATCCCACCGGGGGGCTGGCTCGTCGCCAAAGACGGGGAAAAAGAGGGGAAAATCGTGATTTCCAATGTCATCAGCGCGATCATCGGCCTTGCGTTGTTCGTGGCGTTCCTGGGCATCATCGTGGTGTGGGTCAAGCCCATCCCGTTTGCCATCATCGTCTTGGGTGTGATTGCGATGGTGGTCTACGACTTGTTCCTCAGCCTCAGCAGCGATAGCGGCGGTCCGCACTAACGCCCAGGTACGCGCCTCACCTCGCGGTTCGCGCCGGCATGTCGCGCGACAGCAAGGCAGCCGCGAACCCGATTAAACAGGCGACCGGCAGCACCGCCAGTCCCCAGTCATAGGCGGCGGCGGAATACACCCGCGCGCCGT
>JAHFPH010000086.1 GCA_023266845.1 Rhodospirillaceae bacterium | reverse complement strand
ATCCTACGACGAACACAAGATCTGCACGACCGTGCGGCGGTTCATGAGTTCCGCCCGGGCGCGGTCGAAGCCGTCCTGGGTCGCCAGCACCGGTGCGGCGCCGACGGGCATGAATTTGTAAAGTCGGTCGCGCATCACGCGCCCGATCACCTCGGGCGCCACGGTGTAGATGCGCCCGCGCCGCTCCGACGCCACCGACATGATGCCGACGACCGCGCCATCCGCCGTGGTCAGCGGGCCGCCGCTCATGCCGCCGATCCAGCGCTCGCCCGGCGGCTGCCACTCGCGCTCGGCCCAAGCCAGGACCGGCGTGGAGCCGGCCATGCGGCCGCCCTGCAGCGTACGCGCCCGGCCCAGGAGCGTGGCGTGGATCGACGATGGCCCGCCCTGCCCGGCAAAGCCGAACGCATAGCCATCCTCGCCGACGGCGAGCGGCCCCTCCGACACCGGCAACAGAGGCACCCCGCCGTAGGTGCCGACGATGGCGATGTCCGCATCCGCGTCGGCGAAAGCGACCGTCGCTTGGTCCCAAGCTTGGCCATGCCGGACATGGACGCGCCCGCAACCGTCGACGACGTGCTTGGCGGTCAACCACGCTCCGTCGCGCCCCGCGGCAAAGGCGGTGCCGCTGGATCGCTGGTTGGCTTGGCGCGGCGGCGATGGATTGATGGTCACCGTCGGGTCGCGGTCGCTTGGCGGCGGCAGCAAGGCGAGGCCCGGCGGCGGGCGATGCGGAACCGGCCGATCGGACGGCGGCGCTTTTTCCTGCTGCCATGACGGCGGCGGCCGGCGCGCATTGCCGCTAAGTTCGTCCCAATGCTTGGTGACGGCCTGCAGCAGCGCCTGGCCGAACATCAGCAGCGCGACGGTTACCAGAAGCTTGTCGAGGAAGCGCATAATACTTGCGTCAGCCGCGTACCGCCGCCGCGTTGATCAGGCCGACCGAGATCTGCACGCCCGCGAGCAGCAGGGCCGAGGCGATCTCGCCCTTGGTGATCGACGCCACGAGCTGACGGATGACCGCGGCGACGATAGCGAAGGCGAGCAGCTGGATGACGATGGCGACCGCGCCCCAGGCCAAGAGATCGACCAGATTGACGCTGCCCGCGAGCGCGCCCGCGATCGGCAGCGCCATGCCGACCGTGGCGCCGGCGGCCGAAACGCCCGCCGCCGCGTTGCCGGCGCGGATCAGCTCGAGCTCTTTGAACGGCGTGACCGCGTTATAGACCGCGATGCCGGCGGCCAGGATCGCGATCGCCGCCAGAAAATGCGTCACCATCACCGGAATGCCGGCGACCAGACTATCGAATACCGCGCCCATGATTGCCCCTCACCTGCGCCTAGCTGCTACGAACGCCAGGGACTGTAGAGCTTCGCGCCCAAACCGTGCAGGCCTTTGTCGCGCGTGGCGAGCGTTAGGTTGTACTCGATGGCGGTCGCAACCAGCAACGCATCGATGACCGGCAACGGCTTGCCGCGCCGGAAACCTTCGCCGCACAGCTTGCCCCATACGGCCCAGATGCGCAGATCGACCGGCAGGATCCGCCCGTGGAACATCGGCAGGACCATGCGTTGCAACCAGCCTTCCACCTCGGCCCGCCGGCCTGACGGCGGAAGATAGGCGATCCCCTGATGCAGTTCCCCGACGGTGGCCTCGCTGATGAACAGGCGCGCGCGATCCTGAGCGTCGATCCACGCCTTGACCGTCGGGTTGCGGCGCGGGTTGGTCAAGGCGGACACGACGTTCGTGTCCAGGAGGAAGCCTTCAGTCAAATTTGACGATCCGGCCAAAGTCGCGCGACCGAACGATCTTCAATTCGCCACCGGGACACGCGGCGAGCACATCCGACAGCTTGGGCTGCTTGCGGCCCCTGGTGGCGAGCCGCCGGTAGTCCTCTTCCGCCAGCACCACCACGGCGTCGGCGCCGCGTGTGGTGACGCGCTGCGGTCCTTCGGCGCGTGCGCGGCGCACCACTTCGCTCAACCGCGCCTTGGCGTCCTGCAGCGCCCAGCTCGTTCGGCGCTCGCGTAGCCGCCGCTCTTTCCCGCGTTTTGTCATTTCGATTCCCAACTAGTCAGACTGACTAGTCAGCATAGGCCGATGCGGCGTGTAGCGCAACCCTAAGCAAGGCGAACTAGGCCGGGCTCAATTCGCGCGGCGGGTTCTATTCCCGCCGCAACCGGCTCACTTGGCCAGGTTCACTTGGCCAGGAACGCCTTGATCGCCTCGCCTTGCTTGGCGACGTGGATCACGCCGTTGAGATGCCCGTTCGGGCCCTCGATCTCGGCGTACTCCACCGCCTTGCCGTCGGCCTTGAGCGCGTCGCGCGTGCGCCTGACGCCGTCCGGCGGAAAGACCAGATCGCCCTGGGCCGGCAGCAGCAGCAGCTTGGCCTTGATCTTCTTGACCACGGCGTCGAGCGACGGCGCGTCCTGCAAGTAGAGCTGGTTGGCCTTAACCAGGTAGAGGAACGCGTTGGCGTCCGACGTGGCTACGCGCCCGGCGCCGGCCTTGTCCAACACGTCCTCGATCGCGAACTTGTTGGCGTAAGCGTCGAGCGGGTTTTTGTCGGCCGCCGCCCATTTGCGGCCGAAATTCTTGTTCGCCCATTCCACGCCCTGCGCTTGCAGCGTGACGATTTTCAGCGATTGCGCCAGGCCGGCGTTGGGCTCGGCCTTGCCGTAATAATCGCCGCCGTTCCAGTTCGGATCGAGCAGGATCGGCGCGGCCCAAACGTTGAGCCAGCCGATCAGCTCGCCGCTCGCCTCGGCGTCGCCGATCACCGCCACGGCGCGCTCGACCATGTCGGGATAGCCCGCGGCCCATTCGATGGTCTGCATCGCGCCCATCGACGCACCGGCGACGGCGTAGAGCTTGGTGACGCCCAGGGATTCCACCAGCGCCTTCTGCACGTTGACGAAGTCGCGCATCGTGATAACCGGAAAGCTCATGCCGTACGGCTTGCCCGTGGCCGGGTCGATCGAGGCCGGGCCGGTGGTGACCGTCGTCGGCGACTTGGCGTTCAGGTTCACCAGCGTGTCGGAGCTGACGACGAAGAACCTGTCGGTGTCGATCGGCTTGCCCGCGCCGATGATCGAATCCCAGTAGCCGGGTGCTGTGTCCTCGGGCTTGTACTTGCCGGCGGCGTGCGAATTGCCGGAGAAGAAATGCGCGACCAGGATGACGTTGTCCTTGGCGGCGTTTAGCGTGCCGTAGCTTTCCCAGCCTACTTTCACGTCCTTGATGGTCTTGCCGCCAACCGTGGTGTAGCTCGGCATGGCGAAGGTCTTCTTTTCCACCACGCCGTCGTAAGCGAAGGCGGGCGCGGCCAACAGCAGCGCGGCAGCGATGGCAACAAGCGCGATACGCGATTTTTTCATGAGTGTCCCCGATCAATTTTCGCCTCGTCCTGAGCCTGTCGAAGGACGAGGCGAGTTTTTCCCGCGATCCTCATCCTTCGACAAGCTCAGGATGAGGGTCGTTTGGTCACATCGCCGACAACGGCCTCTTCTTCGCCAGCCGGTCGAATTCGATCAGCGTCTGCAACAGGCCGCGCATTTGCTTGAACGGCACCATGTTGGGGCCGTCGCTCGGCGCCTTGTCGGGATCCCGGTGAGTTTCCATGAACACGGCGGCGACGCCGATCGCCGCCGCCGCGCGCGCCAGCACCGGCACGAATCGGCGCTCACCGCCGCTGGTCGCCCCCTGCCCGCCGGGCTGCTGCACGGAATGCGTGGCGTCGAACACCACCGGGCAGCCGGTCTGGGCCAGCACGGGCAGCGAGCGCATGTCGCTGACCAGCGTGTTGTAGCCGAAGCTGACGCCGCGCTCGCACACCAGCGTGTTCCTGTTGCCGGTGGAGTCGATCTTGGCGACGACGTTCTTCATGTCCCAGGGCGCCAGGAACTGGCCTTTCTTCACGTTGATCGCGCGGCCGGTCTTGCCGGCGGCGAGCAACAGGTCGGTCTGACGGCACAGAAACGCGGGGATTTGCAGCACGTCGACGGCCTCGGCTACGGCTGAGCATTGCTCGGGCTCGTGCACGTCGGTCAGCACCGGCACGCCGATGCTTTCGCGCACTTCCGCCAGTATCGGCAGGCTCTTTTTCATGCCTAGGCCGCGCACCGAGGACGCCGACGTGCGATTGGCCTTGTCGAAGCTGGTCTTGTAGATCAGCCCGATCTTCAAGGAGTCGCATAGTTCTTTCAGCGCGCGCGACATCTCGAGCGCGTGTGCGCGGCTTTCCAGCGCGCAAGGCCCCGCGATCAGCACCAGCGGCCGGTCGTTGGCGAGCGTCATCTTGCCGATCTTGACGGAGCGCGGAACGGTCATTTCACCTGCGCTTCGACGGTGCTGCCGCCGCGGCTACTGGGCGTGAAGGTGAGAGCCATGACGGTCGCCTTGTCGCAGCCCAGGAACGTCCAGTCCTCTTTCCACGGCGCGCCGGGGATGAACCGGCCGGCGACCGCCGAGTCGACCACGTACAGCTCGTCGTGGCAGCCCGCGTGGATGCGCGCCTTGGCGGCCGCGACCTGGTAAGCGTCGTGTTGCAGCAGCGGTGAAGTGGCGGTGCGGCCGGGGATCATCGCCGCGCCGTAAAGCTTGTCGTTGCCGCGCGCGGTGACCTGGATGTTGCGCGTCGCTGATTTGCCGCAGCGGTCGATCGAAAGCCGGTCGACCCATTGGCCGGATTGCGGCGCCGCCGCGCCCGGCGCGAAGCGCGCGTCCTGGTTCACGAACGAGTTCTCGCGCCCCGTCACCTTGATCTTCGGGCATTGGGCCAGCAGCACCGGCGACTCCATCTCGTTCAAGCGGTCCGAAACCCAATCCATGTAAGGCTTGCTGGCGATATAGGCGTCGTACAGCCTGGTCTGGTCGGTTTGCGCCGACGCGGCGGCGGGCAATCCGGCGACCAGCATCGCCAGGGCGGCGCGCGGCCAACTCATATCCCGCGCCCTTTGTTGCGTCCCCAGCTCCAGCGCGGCTTCTCGCCCTTGGCCAAGCATAGCAGGATGAAGCCGCCGATCAGCAGCAGCAGCGGCACGAAACCCAGAAACAGGCTCGGCTGGCCGTCCCCGGTGTTGTGGACCCAATAGGCGATCCACAGGCCGAACGCCGCCGCGAAAATCGCCGTCGCCACCCAGCCCTCCCAGGTCGCGGCCGTCCAACCCCAGCCATGGGTCTTGGCTTTGAACCACAGGCGGCGTTCCATCAGGCGCCTCTTACACCAGCCGGCTCTGCGCCACGGCGGCCTTGATGAACGACGCGAACAGCGGGTGCGGATCGAACGGCTTGGATTTCAGCTCGGGATGGAACTGCACGCCGACGAACCAGGGATGCGCGGGGATTTCCACGATCTCGGGCAGCGTGCCGTCGGGCGACATGCCGGAGAAGCGCAATCCAGCCGATTCCAACCGGTCCTTGTAGGTGATGTTGACCTCGTAGCGGTGGCGGTGGCGCTCGCTGATGCGGTCCGCGTCATAAATGTCGCGCACCTTGCTGCCCGCCGCCAGGTCGGCCGGATAGGCGCCGAGGCGCATCGTGCCGCCCAAATTGTCGCCGATCATGCGCCGCTCGACCGCGTTGCCGCGCGTCCATTCGGTCAAAAGGCCCACCACCGGATGCTGGCACGGCCCGAACTCGGACGAACCCGCGCCGTCGAGCCCGACGAGATGCCGCGCCGCCTCGATCACAGCCATCTGCATGCCGAAGCAGATGCCGAAATACGGCACCCCACGCTCGCGCGCGAAGCGGGCGGCCAGGATCTTGCCCTCGGTGCCGCGCTCGCCGAACCCGCCGGGAACCAGGATGCCGTGCACGCCTTCCAGATAGTGCACCGCGTCTTCTTTCTCGAAGATCTCGGAATCGATCCAGTTCAGCTTCACGCGCATGTTGTTGGCGATGCCGCCATGCGCCAACGCCTCGCCCAGGGATTTATAGGCGTCCTTCAGCGTCATGTACTTGCCGACCACGGCCACCGCCACCTCGCCCTCGGGGCTGCGGACGCGCTGCATGATGCCGGTCCAGCGCGCGAGGTCGGGTTGTTTCGCTTCGATCGCAAAGTGGCGCATCACCTCGTCGTCGAAACCCTGCTCGTGATAGCTCTGCGGCACGTGATAGATGCTGTCCACGTCCAGCGCCTGGATCACCGCGCTGGGACGCAGGTTGCAGAACAGCGCGATCTTGCGCCGCGCCTCGGCCGGGATCTCGCGGTCGCAACGGCACAACAGGATGTCGGGCTGGATGCCGACGCTCTGCAGCTCCTTGACCGAGTGCTGCGTCGGCTTGGTCTTCAATTCGCCCGACGAGCCGATATAGGGCACCAGGGTCAGGTGAACGAACAACGAGCGCGCATGGCCCAGCTCGTTGCCGAGCTGCCGGATGGCCTCGAGGAACGGCAGGCCCTCGATATCGCCTACCGTGCCGCCTATCTCGCACAACACGAAATCGGTATCGCCGGTCTCGCCGGTGATGAACTGCTTGATGGCGTCGGTGACGTGCGGGATCACCTGCACCGTGGCGCCCAGGTAGTCGCCCCGGCGCTCGCGCGCGATCACCGTGGAATAGATGCGGCCGGTGGTGGTGCTGTCGGCTTGCCGCGCCGGCACGCCGGTGAAGCGCTCGTAATGGCCCAGATCCAGGTCGGTTTCGGCGCCGTCGTCGGTTACGTACACCTCGCCGTGCTGGTAGGGGCTCATCGTGCCCGGATCGACGTTCAAATACGGGTCGAGCTTGCGCAAACGCACGCTGAATCCGCGCGCCTGCAAAAGCGCGCCGAGCGACGCCGATGCGATGCCTTTTCCGAGGGAGGAAGCCACGCCGCCGGTTATGAAGATGAACCGCGTCATGGACTTAAATCATACAGCAGGGTCGTCGCTGCGCGCCATGCGAAATGCGCGCGGCACGATCCCGTGAAACACGCCGTGAAACTCTACTTGACCGGGGCGCTGGGAGCGGCGGGCGCGGCCGGGGCCTGCGCGGGCGTCGAGGCCGGCGCGGAAATCGGCGGGATCACGGTGCGCGACCGCCCGCCCGCTGCCGCGAAGGTCAGCGCGATGCTGGTGGCCATGAACAGGGCGCCGAGCACCATGGTGGCTCGCGTCAGCACGTTCGCCGTGCCACGGCCCGACATAAGCCCGCCCATGCCGCCCCCGCTGCCGCCGCCGATGCCCAGCCCCCCGCCCTCGCTGCGCTGAATCAGGATCACCCCCACCATGGCGAGGGTGATCAGGACGTGGATTACGGTCAGGATGGCGATCATCGTGGCTCCGGGGCAGGCCTCATATGGCCAAGCGATTCGGCGACCGGGGGTATATTGGCACCGTCGCGGCGGTCTTTTAGCCCGTTTCCCGGCCACGGGCCAGCGCCGAAATCGTCACGAAATCGCCGCCGACGCGGGCGGCACGCTCGTGGACCCCTTCGGCCACAAATGGCATCTCGCCACGCATGTGGAGGACGTGCCGCCGAAAGAGCTCAAGCGGCGCGCCGACGAGGCGTTCAAGAAAAGCAGCGGCGGCTGAGGCTATTTCCGCGCGTCGTGGCGGCGCAAGGCTTTGTGCCGCCAACGCAGCAGGTTTTCGTCGGCCGTCACCAGGGTCGCGTCATGGGCAATCGCCGTGGCCGCGATGAACCGGTCGGCGGGATCTTTGTGCGGCAAATCCAGTTGCGCCGCCAAAACCGCGCATTGGCCGTCGAGCGGCCCCTCCTCCAAGCCGGAAGCCAGCAGGCTTGCGCGCCAAGCCAGGGGCGGCAGCCGCAACGTCAGGCGCCCCTCGCCCAGCAGCATCGCGCACTCCCAGAAGCTGATCGGACTGACGTAAAGGTCTTGCTCTTCCCAGGCTTCTTGGATCATGTGCCGCGCGCCGGCGCCTAGGGTCGGATTGTCGGTGTCCATCCACACCAGCGCATGGGTGTCGAGAAGGATCACTTCAGCGCGTCCCACTCCACGTCCAGGGGCGAGATTATGTCGCCGGTGATTTTGATTATTCCTTTATGCAGACCGAACGGATTTTTCTTCCTCATGCCGCGATGCGGGACAATGTCGGCGACCGGCTTGCCGCGCTTCGTGACGATATAGCCACGGCGTGTTCGCTGCACCTCGTCCATCAGCTTCAGGCACTTGGCCTTGAATTCGGAGGCTTTGATTTCGCGCATGGAATGCCCCGTAGATGACCATGGTCATGACCATGGTCATATTAGTTTATATCGCAGGAAAGGCAATCGCCTAACTTGACGCCGCCAGCACCATCGCCCAGAACGCGTCGACATCAAGGCTGGCGCCGCCGACCAGGCATCCGTCCACGCCCGGCACGGCCAGGATCTCGGCCGCGTTCCTGGCGTTGGCCGAGCCGCCGTAGAGCACGCGGATATCGGCGCCGTCGCGGCTAAACGCGCTGAGACGCAGGCGCAAATGCCGGTGCGCCGCGGCGATGTCGGCCGCGGTGGCGTTAAGCCCCGTGCCGATCGCCCAGACCGGCTCGTAGGCCACGACGGTATTGGCGGCGGCGACGCCCGGCGGCAGCGAAGCCTCGATCTGCCGGGCGATCACGTCGAGATGCTTGCCCGCCTTGCGCTCCCCGGCGCTTTCGCCGACGCAGACCACGGCGATCAGCCCGGCGCGATGCGCCGCCTCGGCCTTGGCGCGCACGACAGCATCCGTCTCGCCATGCCCCGCCCTACGCTCGGAATGGCCGACGATCACGTAGCGGCAGCTGAGCTCGGCCAGCATGGCAGCCGCGATGTCGCCGGTGCGCGCGCCCTTGTCCTCGGCATGGCAATCCTGCGCGCCCAGCGCGATAGGCGATCCGCCGATCGCCTTGCCGACGGCGCCGAGGATCGTGGCGGGAGGGCAGATCGCGATATCCGGCAGTTTGCGCTCGCCGTCCGCCAGGGCGTCGCGCGCACGCGCCGCCAGCGCCGCGGCACGCCTCACCCCGTCGGCCAAAAGCCCGTTCATCTTCCAATTCCCAGCGATCAGCCGGCGGCGTTCGGTCATAAGCGTTTTCCCCTAGCCCTACGCTTTCTAGCAGCCCCGGCGGCGGCGCGCGACGCGCCCGGTTTTCGGTTGCGGGGGTAAGGCCCCGCCGATATGATCGCGCGGAGGGGCAAACCCGCGCAAGTAAATCAATAACTACCAACAATCTAGCAGCGTTTCTTCAGGTCTTACATGCTCCAAGCAATCCGTTCCAAGGCCACGTCCTGGGTGATCAAGGTGCTGTTCGGCATCCTGATCGTCAGCTTCGGCATCTGGGGCATCGGCGACATTCTGCGCGGTCCCGGCCAGCAGGCGACCGTGGCCCAGGTCGGCGACGTGTCGATCTCGGTCGCCGAACTGAACAGCGAGTTCCGCACCCAGATCGACCGGCTGCGCCCCCTGTTCGGCGGCAATCTGGACGTCGAAAAGGCGCGGCAAATGGGGCTGCTGGAGCGCTCGCTCGACGGGTTGATCGACCGCGCGGCGGTGCAGCAGGAGCTGAAGCATCTGGGCATCGCGGTGCCCGACCCCATGCTGCTCAGGCGCATCGGCGCGATCCCAGCCTTCCGCAACCCGGCCGGGGAATTCGACCCGCAGCGCTTCGCCGCCGTTCTGCGCCAGAACAACATAACCGAGGCCGGGTTCCTCGGCACGCTGCGCTTCGACATGACGCGCGACCAGTTCGCCGGCTCGGTCGCCGCCGGCATCCAGACCCCGGCGGCCCTGGCCGATACCCTGTTCCGCTATCGCGCCGAGAAGCGCGTGGCCGATTACGCGGTTGTCGACCCCGGCTCCATGCCCGCCCCGCCCGCGCCCGACGAGGCCGAGGCGCGCGCTTATCTGGAGCAGCACAAGGACCGGTTCTCAACCCCCGAATACCGCGCCTTCGAGATGGCGCGCGTCGATCCCGCCGCGGTGATGGCCGATTTCAAACCCGACGCGGCGAAGCTGAAGGAGATCTACGACCAGCGCGTGAAGGAATTCGAGCGCCCGGAGCGCCGCACCCTGCTGCAAATCTCGCTGCCCGACGAGGCGGCGGCCAAGCAGGCCAAGGAAGAGCTGGCCAAGGGCAAGGACTTCGTTGCCGTGGCCAAGGAGATCGCCAAGCAGGACGAGGCCACCACCAGGCTCGGCGCGGTGACGCGGACCGAGCTGCCGGGCGAGCTGGCCGAGCGCGTCTTCAAGCTCGACGAAGGCGCGGTCGGCGAGCCGGTGCAGACCGGATTCGGCTGGAACATCGTCAAGGTCGAGAAGATCGAGCAGGCGCACACCGAGACGCTGGACGAGGCAAGCCCCAAGCTCGTGGCCGAACTGGCGCGCGAGGCTTCGACCGCCGTCGTCACCAAGCTCGCCAACAAATTCGACGACGAACGCGCCGGTGGCGCCTCGATGGCCGAAGCCGCTGGGCGCGCCGGCCTGAAGGTCGCGGCGATCGCGGCCATGGCGCGCGACGGCAAGGCGCCGGACGGCAACCCGGTCGCGGGCCTGCCGCCGGGCGAGGACGTCGCCAAGGCCGTGTTCGAAACCGCCACGGGCGCCGACGCGCCGTTGATCGAATCCGGCGACGGCGGCGTGACCTTCGTGCGCGTCACCGGCGTAACGCCGCCCGCGTTGAAGCCGTTCGAGCAGGTGCGCGGCCAGATCGTCGAGGCGATCACCGCCGAGAGGCGCCAGAAGGAAGCCGAGAAAACCGCCCAGGCGATCGCCGACAAGGTGAAGTCGGGCCGGCTGCTGCCCTCGGCCGCCGAGGGGCGCAGGGTCGAGACCACCAGGCCCTTCACCCGCGACGACGGCCAGGCCTTCGGCCGCCTGTCGCTGACCCTGGTGCGCGACGTGTTCAAGCTCAAACCCGGCGAGCCGGTATCGGCCCTGGCCGGCAACGGCTACGTCGTCGCGGTGCTGAGGGAGATCGTCCCCGCCGATCCCGCCGTCGACAAGGCGGCGAGCGAACGCGTGAGCGGCGAGCTGCGCCAGGCGATCGCCGCCGACATCACCGCGCAATTGACCCAGGCGCTGCGCCAGCGCATCGGCGTCGATATCCGCCAATCCGTGATCGACCAGATGTACAAGGGCCAGTAATATCCCGAACGGGCTCGCAAGAGCCCGGCCACGCGCGGGCGTCCAACCCCCGCGCGTTCACCCCGACCAAGGACCCGCCGCCATGCATCCTTCGTTCGACGACTTCGCCGCCGTCCATCGCCTAAAGCGCCCGCAGGTCGTGTGGACCCGATTGGTCAGCGATCTTGAAACGCCGGTCTCGGCGATGCTGAAGCTGGCCGACGGGCGGCCCAACAGCTTCCTGTTCGAATCGGTCGAAGGCGGCGCCACGCGCGGGCGCTATTCGATCATCGGGCTGCGCCCCGACCTGGTGTGGCGCTGCCGCGGCGACAAGGCCGAGGTCAACCGCCGCGCGCTGGTCGAGCCCGAGGCGTTCGAGCCGCACGGCGAAGGCGCGCTGGACAGCTTGCGCGCGATCATCGCCGAAACCCAGATGGAAATCGCCAAGGGCCTGCCGCCGATGGCCGCGGGGCTGTTCGGCTATATGGGCTACGACATGGTGCGGCTAATGGAACGGCTGCCCGACGAGAACCCCGACACGCTCGACATTCCCGACGGGCTGTTCATCCGCCCGACCATCATCGCGATTTTCGACACGATCGAGGATTCGGTGACGGTGGTGACGCCCGTGTGGCCCGACGCCGAGCAAAGCGCGCGCGGCGCCTATGACCGGGCCTGCGAGCGCCTGGCGGCCGTGGTGCTGGATTTCGGGCGCTCGCTGCCGCAGCGCCGCGAGCCCGCCGCGGTGATCGCCGAGCTGCCCCCGCCCAGCTCGAACACCACGCGCGAGCAGTATCATCAGATGGTCGAACGCGCGAAGGAGTACATCCGCGCGGGCGACGCGTTCCAGGTCGTGCCGTCGCAGCGCTTCTCGGTGCCGTTCCACCTGCCGCCGTTCGCGCTTTACCGGGCACTCCGCCGTCTCAACCCCTCGCCGTTTCTGTTCTTCCTCGATTTCGGCGAGTTCGCGGTGGTCGGCTCGAGCCCCGAGCTCTTGGTGCGCTTGCGCGACGGCCAAGTGACGATCCGCCCGATCGCCGGCACGCGGCGGCGGGGCGCGACGCCCGAAGAGGACAAGGCGCTGGCCGAGGACCTGTTGTCCGATCCCAAGGAGCGCGCCGAGCATCTGATGCTCTTGGACCTGGCGCGCAACGACGTGGGCCGCATCGCCAAGATCGGCAGCGTGCGCGTGACCGAGCAGTTCGAGGTCGAGCATTATTCGCACGTCATGCACATCGTCTCGAACGTGGTGGGTGAGATCAACCCGGATTACGACGCGATGGACGCGCTGATCGCGGGCTTTCCGGCCGGCACGGTGTCGGGCGCGCCCAAGGTGCGGGCGATGGAGATCATCGACGAGCTGGAGCTGGCGCGGCGCGGCGTGTACGCGGGCTGCGTCGGCTATTTCGCCGCCAACGGCACGATGGACAACTGCATCGCGTTGCGCACCGCGGTGGTGAAGGACGAGGTGATGTACGTGCAGGCCGGCGGCGGCGTGGTCGCCGACAGCGACCCCGAGTCGGAGTACCAGGAGACGGTCAACAAGGCCCGCGCGCTGGTGCGCGCCGCCGAGGAAGCCGTGCGCTTCGCCAGCGGACGACGGCCGAACGAGCCGTGAAACCCCTGCACCGCCCGCCGCATCGCCGCGCCTATGTGCGGGCCGCCTTGATCGCCGCTGGCGTAATCGGCGCGGCGCTGCTGGTCGGCGTGTGCGGCTATCGTTTCCTCAACGGAGAATCCTGGATCGACGCGCTGGTCGACGCCGCGATGATCCTGGGCGGCATGGGGCCGGTGGCGCCGCTGACCACGCCGGCGGCGAAGCTGTTCGCTTCGTTCTATGCGCTGGCGAGCGGCCTGGTGCTGATCGGCGCGGCCGCGATCCTGCTGGCGCCCTGGCTGCATCTGCTGCTGCATAAGCTGCATGCCGACGAAAAGGACGTGGAATAGCCGCGCCGTGCTATGATCCAGCGGCCGGTTCGCCACAAATGGAGTCTGCGCCATGCGCCACGCGATCATTCCGATCCTTGCCCTCGTCGCCCTTGCAATGATCGGCTCCGCCGATTCCGCCACGAAATCACGCTCGACATTGGACAACAGCGATCCGCTCGCCCCGAAGAGCGCCGCCGCCAAATCGCACTATCTGGCGCTGCAGGTCAGCGACAACGACGCCGAGAAGATGAATGCGGCGCTGAATGTCGCCGCCAACGTGTCGCGCTACTACGCCGACAAGGGCGAGGAAGTGACGATCGAGATCGTGGCGTTCAACGCCGGGCTGCACATGCTGCGCGCGGATACCTCGCCGGTGAAGGAGCGCCTGGCATCGTTCAAGGACGGCATGCCGAACGTGGTGTTCGACGCCTGCGACAACACCATCCAGGCGATGAAAAAGCGCGAGGGCAAGGACATCCCGATCGTCGCCAACGCGCGCATCGTGCCGGCGGGCGTAGTGACGCTGATCGAGCTCGGCGAAAAAGGCTGGACGATCGTGAGGCCATAAGCGGCCTAGGACAGCCGCTCGACCAGCCACGGCAGGAACTTGTCCATCCGGTAATCGACGTCGGTGTGGTCGTCGGCGAATTCTTCGTACACATGCTCGACGCCCAGTCGCTTCAGCTCGCGGCTGAGCCGCCGCATGCCGAAATGGATGCGGTACTGGTCGCGGTCGCCGCAATCCATCCATAGCCCTTTCAGTTTCTTGAGCTGCGGCGCGCATTCATCGGCCAGCCGCGCCGGGTCGTATTTCAGCCAGTTGTTCCAGCGCTCGGGGATCAGCTCGGCGGTATGGGGATCGCCCGGCAGGCGGATGAACAGGAACGAGGCGGGATCGGGATCGTAGAACGCGCCCATCGCCAGGAGCATGCGGGCATGGCGCTCCTCGGCCGTCGGCTTGGGCGAGGCCTCGAAATGCTCCCAGAATTTCTGCACCGACATGCCGTGCTTGGCCAGCACGCCCAGCGACATCAGGAAATCGGGCAGCTGCAGCGCGTCCCATCCCATGTCGCCCGAATTGCACGAGATCGCGGCCCAGAAATCGGCGTGGTGCATGCCGTGCCAGATCGCGCCGTACCCGCCCGACGACTTGCCGAAACAAGCGCGCCTGCCCTGTCCGCCGCAGGCGAAATCGCGCTCCACCAGCGGCACGATCTCGTGGATCAGATAATCCTCGTAGCGCCCGGTGCCGGCGCTATTGATGTACTGGTTGCCGCCGACGCGCGTGAAGCAATCGGGAAACGCCACGACAGCGCGGCCCATCGCGCCCGAGCCGATCAGCCGGTCGAGCCGTTCGGGGACGTTCTCGCCGATCGGCCGCCAGTTGGTGTGGCCCATGCCCGAGCCGCCCCAGCCCGGCATGTCCAAGAGCAGCGGCAGCTTTTCGCCCCTGGTCCAGTTCGCGGGCGTGTACACGTGCAAGTCGCGCCGCCACGGGTCCTTCAGCGGATTGTCCTGCAGGACCTTCGATTCATGGATCAGCCGATGGACGGTGCCCTCGGCATGCTCATGCGTTTTGCGCACGATGTGTCTCCGCTAACGGACCCGGCACAGCGTCAGGTCCACGCCCTGCTCGCCCGCGTACCATAGCGCCAAAAGATTGTCGTCGGGCTGGCCGGGGGCAAGACGCCCCTGCATGGCGGTGACGATTTCGATTTCGACCGGCAGCACGGTCACGGCATAGCCGCGCGCGCGCAACGCGCGCTCGCCCGTGGCGACGATGCGCTGCGCGTGCGTCAGATCGTCCTCGTTGAACGGCCAGCGGTACATCTCGGTCGCGCGGCAGGCCATGCCCAGCGTCTCGACCATCTGCAGCGCCAGGGTTTCCTGGTCGGCGTCGGTCGAGCGCTGCGGACGCTCGGGCAGCGCGATATGGCCGATCACGGTCGATACGACGCGCTGCTGCGCCAGACCGGGCCCGGGCGCCGCAAGCGCAAGGCACAGCGCGATCAGCGCGGCGACAAACCAGCGGAAACGGATCATCCGCCCGTTCCGGCGCTGACGGGAACAGCGCGCTCACGCCGCGTCAGGCGCCGCTCGGCCAGGGCCGAGACCGGCGCCAGCGTGAATCCGCGGCCGCTGAGCGTCGGCAGCCAGCGTTCCAGCGCCTCCAGCGTCACGTCGTGCGGATGGCCGATCGCCAGCGCCTGGCCCTGGCGCAGCGCGATGCGCTCGATATCGGCCAGCCGCGCGGCCACCGCCTCCTCGTTGCCGTCGTGGTCGATGAACACGTCGCGCGCGGCGCCGGGTATGCCCAGGCGATCGGCCAGCGGTCCCGCCACCGAGCCGGCGATGGTGCGGCTGTCCACGAACAGCAGGCCGCGCGCGCGCACCTGCTCCAGCACCGGCAGCATCGCGCCGACATCCAGCGTCATGCGGCTGCCCATATGGTTGTTCACGCCCACGAACCCCTCGAAGCGTTCGAGGCTCATGGTCAGGCGGCGCTGCATCTCGCCCGGCGCGAGCCAGGTCATCAGCGGATACGGGCCGGGATCCTCGGCGGGCGAGATCGGCTCCATCGGCAGATGCAGCATCCGCTCGTGGCCGTGCCGGCGCGCGTCTTCCGCCTGGCGCGGCAGCTCGCCGGCATAGGGCAGGAAGGAAATCGTCAGCGGCCCGTCCAGGCGGATGGCGCGAGCGGTACGCGCGCGATCGAGCCCCGCGTCGTCGATGACGATCGCGATCAGTTTGGCGCCCGGGCGGTCGTGGAACGGCATGGCGTTGACGCGCCACGGCGCGTCGGGACTGTCGCGCGCGATCGGCGGCAGCGAGGCAGCCGGCCCCGGCGCGAACGCCGCCAGAGTCGTGCTGGGCGCTGCCGCCGCTTCCCGTGCCGTTTCGGCCTCGCGCAGCAGGTCGCCGAGCGCGGGCAATGCGGCCGTCGGCGCGTCGGGCTCGAC
>JAHFPH010000085.1 GCA_023266845.1 Rhodospirillaceae bacterium | reverse complement strand
CGCCACGGCCTGGCGCACGCGCCCCGCCTTTTCGCGCCACGGGTTGCCGAAATTCGAGAACGACAGCATCGCGACCTTCGGCTCGTGGCCCATGTCGCGCGCCACGCGCGCGGTCTGCGTGGCGATGTCCGCCAGCTCCTCGGGGCTGGGCAGGCTGTGCACGTTGGTGTCGGAAATGAACAGCGTGCGCCCGCGCGTGACCAGGATCACCATGCCGAACGGCCGCTCGCCGGGCTTGGGGTCGATCACCCGCGCGATGTCCTCGTAGCAGACCATCCAGCTTCGCGTCAGGCCCGTGACCATCGCGTCGGCGTCGCCGCACGCCACCATGCAGGCGGCGAACACGTTGCGGTCCTGGTTCACCATGCGCTGGCAGTCGCGGTACAGCGCCCCTTTGCGCTGCAGGCGCGAATATAGAAAGTCGGTGTATTTCTTGTTGTTTTTCGACAGCCGCGCGTTGTGCACCTCGAGGTCCTCGGTGCCCTGCAACCGCGCCGCCTTGATGGTGTCGGCCATGCGATGCTCGCGGCCGATCAGAATCGGCGTGCCGTAGCCCTGGGCGCGGTACGCCAGGGCGGCGCGGATCGCCTTTTCCTCCTCGCCCTCGGCGATCACCACGCGGCGCGGATTGGCGCGCACCGTTTCCATGATGCGCGTCAGGCTGGCGGCGGTGGGATCCAGGCGCGAGCGCAGCGTCGCGCGATAGGATTCCATGTCCGCGATCGGCTTGCGCGCCACGCCCGAATCCATCGCCGCCTTGGCGACGGCCGACGGCACGGCGACGATCAGGCGCGGGTCGAACGGCACGGGGATGATGTAGTCCGGCCCGAAGCGCAGGCGCCTTCCGCCATAGGCCGCGTCGACCTCGTCCGGCACATCCTCGCGCGCCAGCTTGGCGAGCGCCCGGGCGGCGGCGATCTTCATGTCGTCGTTGATGGTCGACGCGCGCACGTCCAACGCGCCGCGGAAGATATAGGGAAAGCCCAGCACGTTGTTGATCTGGTTCGGATAGTCCGACCGTCCGGTGGCGATGATGGCGTCGTCGCGCGCCGCCTTCACGTCCTCGGGCGTGATTTCCGGGTCGGGATTGGCCATGGCGAAGATGATCGGCCGCGGCGCCATCGACTTGACCATAGGTTTGGTCACCGAGTCCTTGACCGACAGGCCGAAGAAAACATCGGCGCCTTCCATCGCCTGGGCCAAGGTGCGCGCCTTGGTGTCGATTGCGTGTGCCGACTTCCACTGGTTCATGCCCTTGGGCCGCCCGCGATAGATCACGCCCTGGCTGTCGCACAGAATTGCGTTCTGCTGCGGCAGGCCCAGCGCCTTGATCAGCTCGACGCAGGCGATCGACGCCGCGCCCGCGCCGTTGATCACCAGCTTGATGTCGCGCAAATCGCGCCCGGTGATGTCCAGCGCGTTCAGAAGACCGGCCGTGGCGATGATCGCGGTGCCGTGCTGGTCGTCGTGGAACACCGGGATGTCCATGATCTCGCGCAGGCGTTGTTCGATGACAAAGCACTCGGGGGCCTTGATGTCCTCCAGGTTGACGCCGCCCCAGGTCTTGCCCAGGAACCGCACGCAGTTGACGAATTCGTCCACGTCCCTGGTGTCGACCTCAAGGTCGATGCCGTCGATATCGGCGAAGCGCTTGAACAGCACCGCCTTGCCTTCCATCACGGGCTTGGCCGCCATCGCGCCCAGATCGCCCAGGCCCAATACCGCCGTGCCGTTCGAAATCACGGCGACGATATTGCCCTTGGCGGTGTAGTCGTAGGCGGTGTCGGAGTCCTTCTGGATGCGCAGGCACGGCACCGCCACGCCCGGCGAATAGGCCAGCGACAGGTCGCGCTGCGTGGTCAGCGGCTTGGTCGGCGCGATCGAAAGTTTCCCGGGCTTGCCGGACGAATGGAACAGCAGCGCCTCTTCGTCGCTGATCCGGATGCGGCTATCGTCCATGGTCCGGCGATCCCCCAGGGTCTTACTTATCGTTATTCCTGGATAATCCCAGGTTTTCCACAGTCCTGTAAAGCGCGACGCAAGCTGGGGATTTGCTGCGTCGCGGCCCGCTTGAGCGCGTGGTATCGTCGCGCATTGCAGCAGCTTCGGACGTGAATCGGCCGCCCCCGTGTCCTCCGCCATACCCAAGCTCAGGGAAGACAAGCCGGACGCAAGCCCCGCGCCGGCCTTGCCCGGCGCCGATAGCGGCTCGCCGCTGATGGTTCAGTACCTCGATATCAAGCGCCAATACCCGGATTGCCTGCTGTTCTACCGGATGGGCGATTTCTACGAGCTGTTCTTCGACGACGCGGCCAAGGCGGCCCGGGCGCTGGACATTGCGCTGACCAAGCGCGGCCAGCACCGGGGCGAGGACATTCCGATGGCCGGCGTGCCGGTGCACGCGGCCGAGGCCTATCTGCTGAAGCTGATCCGCCAGGGCTTCAAGGTCGCGGTGTGCGAGCAGGTGGAGGATCCGGCCGAGGCGAAGAAACGCGGATCGAAATCGGTGGTGAAGCGCGACGTGGTGCGTTTAGTCACCCCAGGGACAATAACCGAGGACTCGCTGCTCGACTCGCGGCGGCATAATTTTCTGGCCGCCCTAGCCGAGGCCGAGCGGCGATTAGCCCTGGCGTGGCTCGACATGTCGACCGGCGCCTTCACGGTGCAGCGCGTCGCGGCGGCGAATTTAGCTGCGGTGTTGGAGCGCGTGCAGCCCGGCGAGTTGCTGCTGTCCGACAAGCTGCTGCAGCGTCCGGAACTGTTCGAGACGCTTGAGCAATGGAAGGAGCGCCTGTCGCCGCTGCCCGGCCAGCGCTTCGACAGCGACAATGCGCGAAAGCGCTTGCAAGCGCTGTATCGGGTCGAGGCGATGGACGCGTTCGGCGCGTTCGGCCGCGCCGAGCTGGCCGCCGCCGGCGCGCTGGTCGACTACGTCGAGTTGACGCAAAAAGGAAAGTTCCCGCGCCTCGAGCAGCCGCGCCTCCTGGGCGAAGGCGCTGTCATGGAAATCGATGCCGCGACCCGCCGCGGCTTGGAGATCGACCGCGCCGTGTCCTCGGGCGACCGGCGCGGCAGCCTGATCGGCGCCATCGATCGCACCGTTACGGGCGCGGGCGCGCGGCTGCTGCTGGCGCGGATCTCGGCGCCGCTGACCGATCCGAAAGCGATCGCGCGGCGGCTCGACATGGTCGAGCATTTTCTCGCAGGCTCCGCCGCGCGGTCCGCCGTCCGCGACGCCTTGAAAGGCGTGCCGGATATCGAGCGCGCGCTGACGCGCCTGTTGCTCGGGCGCGGCGGGCCGCGCGACCTGGCGGCGATCCGCGACGGGCTCGCCGCGGCCGAAGCGCTTAAGCGCGGGATCGGGCGCGAAGGCAAGAAGCCGTTGGACGATATGCCGGAAGAGCTGGCGGCCGCGCTCGCCGATCTCGGCCATCACGACGTGCTGATCGAACGCTTCACGCGCGCGCTGGCGCCCGATCTGCCGCTCGTCGCGCGCGACGGCGGGTTCATCGCCCAAGGCTATGTGCCGGAACTCGACGAGCAACGCGCCTTGCGCGATCACAGCCGCAAGCTGATCGCGGAGCTCGAGAAACGCTACCAGGCCGAAAGCGGAATCGCCGCGCTCAAGATCCGCCACAACAACGTGCTGGGCTTTTACATCGAGGCCTCGGCGATCCAGGCCGACAAGCTGACGAAAGGCGAGCACGCGGCGCGCTTCATCCACCGCCAGACCATGGCGGGCGCGATGCGCTTCTCGACGCTCGAGCTCGGCGAGCTCGAGCGCAAGATCGCCGCCGCCGCCGACAAGGCGCTGGCGCTGGAGCTGCGCCTGTTCGACGACCTGGTGGGCGAGGCGCGCGCCCGGGCCGACGCTATCGCCAGGGCGGCGCAAGGGCTGGCGCAGCTCGACGTCGCCGCGGCGCTGGCCGAGCTCGCCGCCGAGCGGCGCTATTGCCGTCCCCTCGTCGACCTGAGCCACGATTTCGTCGTGCGCGGCGGCCGGCACGCGGTGGTCGAGGCCGCGCTGGCGGCGGGCGAGCGCTTCATCGCCAACGATTGCGACTTGTCGCCGGGCAGACGGTTGTGGCTGGTCACCGGCCCCAACATGGCGGGCAAAAGCACCTTCCTGCGCCAGAACGCGCTGATCGCGGTTCTCGCCCAGTCCGGCGCCTACGTGCCGGCCGATGAATGCCGCATCGGCGTCGTGGACCGGCTGTTCAGCCGCGTCGGCGCTTCGGACGACCTGGCGCGCGGCCGGTCTACCTTCATGGTCGAGATGGTCGAGACCGCCGCGATCCTCAACCAGGCCGGCCCGCGCGCGCTGGTGATCCTGGACGAGATCGGCCGCGGCACGGCGACGTTCGACGGGCTGTCGATCGCCTGGGCCTGCATCGAGCATCTGCACGAGGTCAATCGCTGCCGCACCTTGTTCGCCACGCACTACCACGAGCTGGTGGCGCTGACCGGACGCTTGGGCGATCTCGCCGCCTACACCATGCGCGTCAAGGAATGGCAGGACGACGTGGTGTTTCTGCACGAAGTGGCGCCGGGCGCGGCCGACCGTTCCTACGGCATACACGTCGCCCGACTGGCGGGATTGCCGCCGGCGGCGGTCGCGCGCGCCGAGGAAGTGCTGAAGCGGCTGGAGCAAGGCGAGCAATCCGGCGCGGTGGCCGAGCTCGCCACCGACCTTCCCTTGTTCGCCACCCAGCCGAAGCGCGCGCGCGAGGCGCGCGCCCAAGGCCCGTCGGAATTCGAGCAGGCGCTGGCGGGCCTCAACCCCGATGAATTGACCCCGCTCGAGGCGCTCGAGGCGCTCTATCGCCTGAAGGCGCTGATGAAGGCGCGCGGCGCGTGATCTTCCGGCGCTGCTTCCTAGCCGCGATCCTGGCGCTGACCGCCATCGGCGCGGCGCCGGCCGACTCGATAGTCCTTAGATCCACGCCCATCGCGCTCAATCCCGACGATCCGCAGAGCCAGCGCCTGGGCAAGCTCGCCTGGCTCGGCGGGCTCCACATCACCAGCGCCGACAAGCGCTTCGGCGGATATTCCGCGCTCGAAACCGCGCCGGGCGGGCGGCTGGTTTCGGTCTCCGATCTGGGCCACTGGTTCGTGTTCCGGCCGGTCCTCGACGCAAGCGGCAAGCTCGTCGGCGTGAGCGAGGGCGAGATCGAGCCGCTGAGGGACGATCGCGGCCATCCCTTTTCCGGCAAAGCCATGTCGGACGCGGAATCGCTGCGTCGCGATCCGATCCAGGGCGGGTTCCTGGTCGCGTTCGAGCGCCATCACCGCGTGCTGCGCTACCGCACGATCGGCGGGCCTGGGATTCCCATCGCCACGCCGGAAGAGATCAAGTCGCAGCCCGACAACGGCGGCATCGAGGCGATGGCGGCATTTTCCGACGGCCGCCTGCTGCTGATCAGCGAGCAGGCGCAGGCCGAGAACGGCGACCTGAAGGCCTGGCTGCGCGTGGGCGAGGAGTGGCACAAGCTCAGCTATGCCATGGGCGGGAACTTCCTGCCGACCGACGCCGCCGTCACGCACGCGAGCGATCTGCTGGTGCTGGAGCGCAGCTTCAACTTTCTGACGCGCGAGGTCGGCGCGCGTCTGGTGCGCGTGCCCGCCCAGCGCGTGGCGCCCGGCGGCCGGATTCACGGTGAAACCCTGGCCGAGTGGGGCAAGCCTTATAGCGTCGACAACATGGAAGGCCTGGCCGTCGCGCGCGGTCCGGGCGATTCCACGCTGCTTTGGATCATTTCGGACGACAACCAAAGCCGCCGGCAACGTACCCTCTTGATGCTGTTCCGGCTGGAGTAGAACAAGCCATGGCGACGAAACCCAGGAAACACCCGCGCATCACCGGCGTTACCGCATGGCAGGTGGACCTGCCGCTGCATGAGGGTAGCTACAAATGGTCGGGCGGCAACCAGGTGACGGTGTTCGATTCCACGGTTGTCGCGATTGAAACCGATGCCGGCGTCACCGGCTATGGCGAGATCTGTCCGCTGGGTCCGGCGTATCTGCCGGCCTATGCCGCGGGCGCGCGCGCCGGCATCAAGGAGCTGGCGCCGTCGCTGATCGGCCAGGACCCCACGGCGCTTGGCGTCCTCAACCGCCGCATGGACGCGGCCATGCGCGGGCACCCCTATGTCAAATCCGCACTCGACATGGCGTGCTGGGACATCGCCGGCAAGCTCGCCGAGCTGCCGGTGGCGCAGTTGATGGGCGGACGCTACGGCGACGGCTTCAGGCTTTATCGCGCCATCTCGCAGGAAGCGCCCAAGAAAATGGCCGCGCGCGTCGGCGACTACCGCCGCGAGGGTTACTCTAAATTCCAGCTCAAGGTCGGCGGCGATCCCGACACGGATATCGAGCGCATCCGGGCCTGCGCCCAGGCGCTCAAGCGCGGCGACGTGCTGATCGCCGACGCCAACACCGGCTGGCTGATGCACCAGGCCACGCGCGTGGTGGACGCGGTCAAGGACGTGGATGTGTATATCGAGCAGCCCTGCACAACTTACGAGGAATGCCGCGCGATCCGCGAACGCACGCAACGCCCCTTCATTCTCGACGAGGTCATCGACGGCGTGCCGATGGTGTTGCGGGCGGCGCAGGACCGCGCCGCGGACGTCATCAATCTTAAAATCTCCAAGGTCGGCGGGCTGACCAAGGCGCGGCAGATCCGCGATCTGTGCGTGTCGCTGGGCCTTGCCATGATCATCGAAGACACCTGGGGCGGCGACATCGTGACAGCGGCAATCGCGCATCTCGCGCATTCCACGCCCACGGAGTTCCTGTTCGCCGCGACCGATTTCAACAGCTACGTGACCAAGGAAATCGCCAGCGGCGCGCCGCGCCGGCGCGATGGCTGGCTCGCGGCGTCCGCGGCGCCGGGTCTCGGGGTTACGCCGATAAAATCGGCCCTGGGCAAGCCGGTGCTCAGCATCGGCTGACTTGACGGCGGCGGGCAGGGGGACTTTCCTCGTGGCGATGCCGGCCGCACCCACTCTCCTTCGCAGGATCGCGCTGTCCTGGGCCCGGACGCTGGGCCGGGCCGTGGAGTCTCTGCGCGCCCTCGGCGGCGGTGACGAAAAACCCGGAGACGCACGAAGCGCTCCCGGCGCGCAAGCCGATTCGGTGCTCGACGGCTTGCCGGTGCCTTTGCTGCTGCTCGATTCCGGCCGGCGCGTGGTGCGCATGAACCGCGCCGCGGCCGAGGCGATCGGCAAATCGGGCCTTGGCCGCGACCTGACCGCCACGCTGCGCCACCCCGCGCTGGTGCAGGCGGTGGACGCGGTCTTGGCCGGCGAGGCGTCGCGCGAGCTGGAATTCTCGCTCGCCGTGCCGGTCGAACGGCATTTCCAGGCCTATATCGGGCGGCTCGCGGGCGACCTGCCCGGGGCCGCGGCGATCGTCACGCTCAACGACATGACGCTGACCCGGCGCGGCGACCAGATGCGCGCCGATTTCGTCGCCAACGCTAGCCACGAGCTGCGCACGCCGTTGGCGACGCTGCTGGGGTTCGTCGAAACCCTGCGCGGCCCCGCCAAGGACGACGAATCGGCGCGCGAGCGGTTTCTCGGCATCATGCACGACCAGGCGATGCGCATGACGCGGCTGGTCAACGACCTGCTGTCGCTGTCGCGCATCGAGCTGTTCGAGCACACGCCGCCGACATCCCTGGTGGACATGGTGAAGCTGTTGCGCAGCGTGACCGACGCGCTGAAACCACAGGCGCAGGAACGCGGCATGCGCATCGAGCTGGACTGCGCGCCCGGCCTGCCGGCGGCGATCGGCGACGAGGACCAGTTGGCCCAGGTGTTCCAGAACCTGGTGACCAACGCCATCAAATACGCGCGGGCCAATACCGCCATCGCGGTCGCCGCCCGGCGTCAGGCGAACGCCCCGGGGCTGGTGGGTGGGCAGGGCGGCGCCGTCGCCGTGACGGTGACCGACCAGGGCGAGGGCATCGAGCGCCGGCATCTGCCGCGGCTGACCGAGCGCTTCTATCGCGTTGACGCGGCGCGCTCGCGCCAACTCGGCGGCACCGGCCTCGGCCTCGCCATCGTCAAGCATATCGTCAGCCGCCATCGCGGGGCGCTGAACATCGAAAGCGAGGTGGGCGTGGGCAGCGAGCTCACGGTCTATCTTCCCGCTGCGTCCGAAGCCGGCGAGACCAGGAAACCCGCGGCCTCCGCCCCGTCACAAAACCGCAACAACACTGTCGCATTACCTTGACCGCCCGCTCCTAAGGTCACGCCGAGTTCAAGGCGAATCAGTCCAACACGAAGCTTAGGAGCAAGCGCGATGCGTTGGAACAAGCCGATCCGCAGTCTGGCCCTGGCCGGCGTTCTGACGGCCGCGGCAACCGGCGTCGCGACATCCGCCGTAGCCGCCGACATCTCCGGCGCGGGCGCCACGTTTCCTTATCCGATCTACGCCAAATGGGCTGACGCCTATAAAAAGCAGACCGGCAACGCGCTGAACTACCAATCCATCGGCTCGGGCGGCGGCATCAAGCAGATCCAGGCCAAGACCGTGACCTTCGGCGCGTCCGACATGCCGCTGAAGGCGGAGGAACTGAAGAAATTCGACATGATTCAGTTCCCGACCGTGATCGGCGGCGACGTGCCGGTTGTGAATCTCGAAGGCATCAAATCAGGCGATCTCAAGCTCGATGGGCCGACATTGGCCGACATCTTCCTGGGCAAGATCGCCAAATGGGACGATCCGGCGATCAAGAAGCTGAACCCGCAGGTGAAGCTTCCCTCGCAGGCGATCGTCGTCGTGCACCGATCGGACGGATCGGGCACGACGTTCATATTCACCGACTACCTGTCGAAGGTAAGCCCCGCCTGGAAAGAAAAGGTCGGCGCTTCCACGGCCGTGGAATGGCCGGCCGGCATCGGCGCCAAGGGCAATGAAGGCGTGGCCGGCAACGTGATCCAGACCAAGGGATCGATCGGCTATGTCGAATACGCCTATGCCAAGCAGAACAAGATGACGTCGGTACAGATGATCAATAAGGACGGCAAAACGGTCGCGCCGAACGCGCAGGCTTTCCAAGCCGCCGCGGCGAATGCGAATTGGGAAAAGTCGGACGGCTACTACGTCATCCTGACCGACCAGCCAGGGGCCAGCTCCTGGCCGATCGCTGGCGCCACCTTCATCCTGATGTACAAGCAACCGCAAGACCCGGCCGCGGCCGCCGAGGCGCTGAAGTTCTTCGACTGGGCGTACAAGAGCGGCGGCAAGATGGCCGAGGAGCTGGACTACGTGCTGATGCCCGAAAAGGTGGTCAGCCAGATCAAAAAGACCTGGAGCGAAACGATCAAGAGCACGGACGGCAAACCGCTCTATCACAGCATGATGTGACGCCCCAACCTGTCAGGGTCGATTCCAACGCGGGGAAGCCGTTGTCCGACGGCTTCCCCGCTGCTTGCTTCGGCTAAGGTCCCCATCCCATCATGGTCGAGCTAGCCCTAGTCCAGGAAAATCGGGTTGCCGTGGTCCGCAAGGGATCGTCCCTGCGCCGCATGGCGCGCACCGACGCGTTCTTCGAGGCGCTGACGCGCGCCGCGGCGATCGCCGTGCTCGGCGTTCTGGGCGGCGTGATGATTTCGCTCATGATGGGCGCGTGGCCGGCGCTCGACAAATTCGGCCTCGGATTCCTGTATTCGCAAAGCTGGAACCCGGTGACCGAGAAATTCGGCGCCCTGGCGCCGATCTACGGCACCATCGTCACCTCGGCCATCGCGCTGGCGATGGCGGTGCCGATCGGATTGGGCGTGGCGATCTTCCTTACCGAGATCTGCCCGCAGGTGTTGCGTCGGCCGATCGGCATCGCGATCGAGTTGCTGGCCGGCATTCCCAGCATCATCTATGGCATCTGGGGCCTGTTCGTGCTGGCGCCGCTGCTGCAACACACCCTGCAGCCCCGGCTGGTCGACCTGTTCCAATCGGTGCCCGTTCTATCCACGCTGTTCGCCGGCCCGCCCTACGGCATCGGCGTGCTGACCTCGGCACTGATCCTCGCCATCATGATTCTGCCCTTCATCGCCTCGATTACCCGCGACGTGTTCGAGCAGGTGCCGCCGATGCTGAAGGAGGCCGCCTTCGGGCTGGGCTGCACGACGCGCGAGGTGATCCGCAACGTGGTGATCCCCTATACCCGCGTCGGCGTGACCGGCGGCTGCATGCTGGCGCTGGGCCGCGCGCTGGGCGAAACCATGGCGGTCACCTTCGTGATCGGCAACGCGCACAGGATCACCCCGTCGCTCTTGGCGCCCGGCACCACGATTTCGGCCACCATCGCCAACGAGTTCACCGAAGCGGTCGGCGATCTCTATACCTCGGCGCTGATCGCGCTGGGCCTGATCCTGTTCGTCATCACCTTCATCGTGCTGGCGATCGCGCGCTACATGCTGGCGCGCATCGCGCTCAGGGCCGGCACGTGAGCGCGCGCGCGTCCGGCCTTTACGCCGCGCGCCTGATGCGCGAGCGGATGTTCCTGGGCTTGGCGATGGGCGCTACGGCCCTGGGCCTGGGTTGCCTGGTCGCGATCCTGGCCACGCTTTTAATCGAAGGCGTGGGCGGGTTGAACTTGCGCGTGTTCACCGAAATGACCCCGCCGCCCGGCTCGGACGGCGGCCTCTTGAACGCGATCGCCGGCAGCCTGGCGATGACCGCCCTGGGCGTCGTGCTGGGAACGCCGCTCGGCCTCCTGGCCGGCACCTATATGGCCGAGTACGGCCGCCATACGAGGCTGACGCAGGTCGTGCGCTTCGTGAACGACATTCTGCTGAGCGCCCCTTCGATCGTGATCGGCTTGTTCGTTTACGAAATCTACGTGGCCCTGGTGGGGCATTTTTCCGCGCTGGCCGGCGGCGTGGCGCTGGCGATCATCGTGGTGCCGGTGGTGGTGCGCACGACCGAGGACATGCTGCTGCTGGTTCCCGATCCCTTGCGCGAGGCGGCCGCGTCGCTGGGCGCGCCGCGCTGGCATGTGGTTTCGCGCGTCGCCTATCGCGCGGCCAAGGCCGGCATCATCACCGGGATATTGCTGGCGGTGGCGCGCATCTCGGGCGAAACCGCGCCGCTGCTGTTCACCGCGCTGAACAACCAGTTCTGGAGCACCGATCTGAACGCGCCGATGGCCAGCCTGCCCGTGACCATCTTCCAGTTCGCCATGAGCCCGTACGAGGATTGGCGCAGGCTCGCCTGGACCGGCGCGCTCTTGATCACCGCCGCGGTGCTGGCCTTGAGCATCGCCGCGCGCGCCTTGAACGCGAAAAGAGGGACGTGATGGACATGGGCCCCGCCGCCGCCGCGGCCACAGCCGCCGCCGCCCCGCCGATCAAGGTCGATATCCGCGACCTGTCGTTCTTCTACGGCCAGACCAAGGCGCTGAAGAACGTCACCATGCCGCTCTATCGCAACAACGTAACGGCGTTCATCGGCCCGTCGGGCTGCGGCAAATCCACGCTGCTGCGCGCGCTGAACCGCATCTACGAGATGTACCCGAACCAGCGCGCCGAAGGCGAGGTGATCGTCGACGGCGAAAACATCCTGGATTCCAGGCAGGACGTGAATCTGCTGCGCGCCAAGCTCGGCATGGTGTTCCAGAAGCCGACGCCGTTTCCCATGACCATCTTCGACAACATCGCCTTCGGCATCCGCATGTACGAGCGGCTGTCGAAGTCCGAACTGGACGACCGGGTGGAGCGGGCGCTGCGCAACGCCGCGCTGTGGGACGAGGTGAAGGACAAACTCGGCGCCTCGGGCTTGAGCCTTTCGGGCGGGCAGCAGCAGCGCCTGTGCATCGCGCGCACCGTGGCGATCGAGCCCGAGGTGATCCTGCTGGACGAGCCCTGCTCGGCGCTCGATCCGATCTCGACCGCCAGGATCGAGGAGCTGATCGACGAATTGAAGACCGACTACACGATCGTTATCGTGACCCACAACATGCAGCAGGCCGCGCGGATATCCGACTACACGGCCTTCATGCTGCTGGGCGAACTGATCGAATTCGGCGACACTGCCACGATCACGACCAAGCCCGGGGTGCAGAAAACCGAGGATTACATCACCGGCCGGTTCGGATGACGCGAGCGGAGAAACGCCCATGACCGCGCAGCACATCGTCAAGTCCTACGACGAGGAACTGAAGCGCCTGACCAACGCCATCGTCGAGATGGGCGGCGCGGCGGAATCGCAGCTCGCCCAGGCGATCCAGGCCGTGGCCAAGCGCGACAGCGAGCTTGCCGGGCGCGTGGTGCGCGGCGACGCGGCCATCGACCACCTGGAAGAAGCGGTTCAGACCCAGACGGTGCGCCTGTTGGCGCTGCGCCAGCCGGTCGCGCGCGACCTGCGCGACATTCTGGCCGCGATCAAGATCGCCAGCGACATCGAGCGCATCGGCGACCTTGCCGCCAACATCGCCAAGCGCGCCATCGCGCTGAACCAGACGGCGCCGGTCAGGCCCGTTACCGCCGTGCCGCGCATGGGGCGCTTGGCGCAGCAGGCGATCAAGGACGTGATCGACGCCTATGTCGAGCACGACGCGCAAAAAGCCATCGCCGTGTGGCAGCGCGACGACGACCTGGACGACTTGACGTCGAGCCTGTTCCGCGAGCTTTTGACCTATATGATGGAAGACCCGCGCAGCATCAGCCCGTGCGCCCATCTGCTGTTCATTGCCAAGAACATCGAGCGCATCGGCGATCACGCCACCAACGTGGCCGAAACGGTGCATTTCCTGGTCCTGGGCCAGCGCCCGGCGACGGCCCGGCCCAAGGGCGACTCCTCGGCCTATGCCGTGGTCGAGCCGCCGCCCGCCGAGGCGAAGGGCCAGCCGAAAGGCGGCGCGCGATGACGGTCAAGCCCGCCATACTGATCGTCGAGGACGAAACCGCGCTGATCGCCATGCTGCGCTACAATTTCGAGCGCGAGGGCTTCCGCGTGCTCGAGGCGAACGACGGCGAGGAGGCGATCATGTCCGTCGCCGAGAACAAGCCCGACCTGATCTTGCTGGACTGGATGCTGCCGCATCTCTCGGGCATCGATCTGTGCCGGCAATTGCGCCGCGGCACGCCCACGCGCGATATTCCCATCATCATCGTGACGGCGCGCGGCGAGGAGGCCGACCGCATCCGCGGCCTCAACACCGGCGCCGACGACTATGTCACCAAGCCGTTCTCGCCGCAGGAGCTGATCGCGCGCGTCCGCGCCGTGCTGCGCCGCTCGCGCCCCGCGCTCGGCGACGCCACGCTCACGCATGGCGGGCTGGTCATGGACCTGAGCGCGCATCGCGTGCGCCGCAACGAACGCGAAGTGCATCTGGGCCCGACCGAATTCCGCCTGCTGCGCCATTTCATGGAGCACCCCGGGCGGGTGTTCAGCCGAGAGCAGCTGCTCGACACGGTCTGGGGCCGCGATGTCGAGGTCGAGCTGCGTACGGTCGACGTGCATATCCGCCGGTTGCGCCAGGCGCTGAACAAGGCGGGCGAAACCGACGCCATCCGCACCGTGCGCTCGGCCGGCTACGCCTTGGCCGAGGAAAAAAAGACGCACTAGAGCGGTGTTTGATCAAATACCGCTCTCGGGCTTTTCGCGCTCGCGCATCATCCCCGCGATCGCGCGCGCGTCCTCGTCGCCCGCCGACAGCGCCTCGATCACGTTGCGCCGGTCGCCGGCCGCGCGGTTCTGGCTGAGCTTGAACTTGCCTTCCACGCGCCGGATCTCGATATCCAACCCGGTCACCGCTTTGCGCATGGCGGTGAAATACTGTTCGGGTAGCTTGGCGCTGGTCCAGGGCACGGGCTGGCTTGCCTCGTGGATCGCCGACAGGTCGTCCAGCAATTTCCGCACCTCGGAGTCGTCCATCAGCCGCGCGCGGCCATAAACGTGCGCGGCAGCGTAGTTCCAGGTCGGCACGGCCGGGTGGATGTCGTACCAGTTGGGCGAGACATAGGCGTTCGGCCCCTGGAACACGGCCATGCACGCGCCGTCCTTCTCCAGCGCCCGCCAATGCGGATTGGCGCGCGCCACGTGACAGCGCAGGAAACCGTGCGCGCCGCGCTCCGGGTCCAGCACGACAGGTAGATGGGTGGCGAACGGTTGGCCGTCGGCCACCGACACCAGCAGCGCGAACGGATACTGTCGCATCAATTCCCGCAGGCGCTTGGGATCGTTCTCGTCGAAATGGCCGGGCACGTACATGTCTCAGTTCTCCGTCGCCGCGCCGATCTTGATCGTCGCCACGTCGCTGGGTTTCGCTCCGCCGGCGAAGCGCCGTTTGTATTTCGCCGTCACCCAGGCGATGCCTGTGCCGCCGATCGCCGTGGGCAAAAGCCAGCGCATCAACGTCGGCGCCATGGTCAGGTTCACCACCGCCACGGCGGTATAGGTGGCGATCGAGCCGGCCAGCATGCGCGTCAGGTGGTCGAAAAACCAGCGCATACGGTCGCGCGCTGGATCGAACGGTCTAAGGAACACGGCCAGATCGCGCGCGCCGAAGCCGCCGCCGATGATCCCGAACGCCACCAGCATCGGCGCCACGTCAAGGCCGTTGATGCGCGGGCCCGTCAGCGCCCAACCGATCATGCCAAGGCCGACCGCAGCACTTAAGGCCGCGACCGCCTTGTCCATCGAGGTGGGCCCCATGCCGCGGTCCGGGCGCTTGCGGTAAAGCGCGCGATAGCCCGAATACACCAGATAACCGCTGAACAACGCGACGAAAAACAGGAACGGATTGGGCCTGAGGATGCTGAGCGGCACCACCACCGTCAGGGCCACGGCCATGCCCCACAGAAAGGCCTGGCCCGCGCGCCGGTGCCATTTTCCGCCCTTGCGCGCGTACATCGCCACGGGCGCCGCCAGGAACGCCACGCTGCCGGCGGCGATGTGCAGGGCAAGCAGCGACTTGATCAGGATGTCCATGCGACCAGTGAACCCGGACTAAGGCCGGCGCGCAAGCGCGGTCACGTGGTCTTCAGCTTAACTTTCGCTCCTTCCGGCAGATGGGCAATCTGCTTGGCGATATGGCCGCGCATGCGCATCAGATCAGGCTGCCGAGCCGCGTAGAAATTTTCTAAATCGTACGCTCCGCCGAGAACGAATGGAATTTTTCCAGCTAATCGCTGGCCATAACCGAGGGGGCCGTTCGCTGATTGCCAGGCATGCGCAAATCGATGGCCGGTCAACGTGCGAAAATCCGTCAAAAGGCGGCGGACAAACTCTTCAAACGACGAGGCCACCCGCTTAAATCGTCCGGTCTCCGGTTCCATGTACGTCACGGCATTGCTCTGAATCGCAAACTGTCCGCCGAAAATATCCTCCGCGAAAAAGACGGCGTCGGCGGGAATGTCCGGATATTCCAAGCGCCATAGTTCGTTGCGGTTCCAGTTTTCTAAGGAAAGAGGCGCACTGGCCGAACTTGGAAACACATGAAGCGCTGATTCGAAGGCGAAGAACCCGTTGCGAATCGAAAGGAGTTCGATCAACTCGCGCAATGCGCCATTGAACGAAGCGGATAGACGGCCGCCAAGAGCGGGCGGGTCGGCTACAATGGCTTGGCTGGCGATCGAAATCAGCTTTGTTTTGGTTTTAGACAGCATAGTTTATTTAACCTTGACTTCTACTTGAGTTCCATCTGGCAACTCACGGCATTGCCCGCCAATGCAAGCGCCCAACCCGCGATTATCCGAGGGGTTTATATGACGTACACTGGCGCCTTGCCCGCCTTCTTTGAACATAGCAGGTGGATACTCATCTCTATCAAATCCTGGCTTTGGCTGTGCCTTGTTGAGCGGCAGATCGACGTGCGGTCGCGCCATTGCGGTCGATTGTAAGTGTATTGGGTGCGCCCTTATTGATTGCATCCTCGATATGTTCAGCTCCTTGTGGATAACGATCGCGTGGAACAACAACACTTGGAGTCTGACTCGGCTGAGGGTTTTGTTGCAACTCGGCAGTTGGTGATTTGGG